>JAHIVM010000568.1 GCA_018816665.1 Candidatus Zixiibacteriota bacterium | reverse complement strand
GAATCCGCTCACTTCTCTGACGGCACTATCATCGCTGGATGAGCTCTGGTTTCTGTCTGTTATGGCGGTGGGCGTAAGTGATATTCAGCCGCTGTCATCGCTGACCGGGCTTCGTTACCTGTTTGTTTTTGGCAACGGCATATCCGATATTTCGCCCCTGAGTGCCTGTGTACACCTGGACTATCTCTATGCCGATCACAACAACATCGCGGATATTTCAGTCCTTAGCGGGCTGACCGAATTGAGCAGCCTGTCCCTGAAGTACAACCTGATCGTGGATATCGCTCCGCTGGTGAGCAATCCAGGATTGGCGTCGGGCGACGAGGTCGGTCTCGATAACAACCCTCTGTCGTTGGAGTCCATCAACACTTACATCCCGGCGCTTCAGGCACGGGGGGTGACCGTCACATACTAGCACCCCGGGAATCTCAGGCTCCCGGCCGGTGACAGGGGCAAGACCCGGTGGGCCGGGGGATAATGCAGTTGCTGCCGGACCTCAGGCACCATATACTTCCGACGCTAACATCAACTCCCGGGAGAATTACGCATGTCCAGGAGAACATATCTGGGCCGTGTGCTTGTCGTCGCTTTTGCCATCACATCTACTATTGCGGGATGCCATTCCTCAACCGAATTCGATCGGGCTTCCTCCTATCCTACAGTATTGTCAGCGATAGGCAGCGGACGTGAAGTCATTCTGCCGTATACGTCCATCTCGGGACTGATTGTGCTCCGCACACAACTCAACGGGCAGGACTCCTGTGCGATGATTCTTGATTCCGGGTTTCCGTACACCCTGGTAAGTACTGATCGACTGGATACCGCGTGCTTCCGGATCGGGCCGGTCTGGCAGGAGGCTATGCCCGGCGGCGACGTGGAGATCAATCGCGTGTACGATATCACCATCCACGTCGGCGGCATATCCATCACGGCGGACTCTCTTCGCGGTTTTCGCCTTGCCGGTCTGGAGCCGATGATCGGTAATCGTATGGATGGCATTGTCGGTCACGACTTCTTTGAGACGTATGTTGTGACCGTCGACTACGAAAACGAGGTGATCACGCTGCGCGATCCCGATGGTTTCGCATATACCGGCAACGGCGAAATCGTCGACGTTACAATCGAGAGTGGCGAGGTGTTTATCGTGGGCGAGGTGCAGCATCCCGATGGTACCTGGCGCAAGGCCAAACTCAAACTCGATACCGGAAGCGCTGACATCATAGGTTTCAACGGGTCATTCATCCAGTCCGAAAGCCTGCTGCACGAATCGCAGCCCAGACTGGCCCAACTGGGGTTCGCTGTTGGCGGGGAAACTCAGAACTGGGTCACGCGCCTCAGCCGATTCAGAGTCGGCGGTGTGATATTCGAAAGGCCGGTGGTTGGTTACTCGGTGGATACACGGAGAGGCGGCGATGCCGGGACTATCGGTGCGGGCTTCCTGAGTCGTTTTACGGCAATCTTCGACTACGCCCGGAAGAGAATTATCCTGGAGCCAAACAGCCGTATCCAAGAGTCGTTCGACTATGACATGAGCGGCTGCTTTGTCAGTTGCGTGCCGCCGGACTTTGGTGGCAAACAGGTCATTGCCGTTACTCCCGGAACACCAGCGCACACTGCAGGGATACAGCCCGGGGATCTGATTCTGGAGGTTGACGATCAGGAAGCATCGGCTTACTCCATCACCGAACTGCGCGCCCTGTTGTCTCGAGCCGGTCCGGTCAAACTCCGAATCGAGCATGACGGGAAGACGAGCGATGTAGTCCTGGAGTTGAGGCCTCTTATATAGAACATACGAGAATTACGAAAAGCCTGTGTCTGTCCATGCGTTGCTCCCTGATTTCCTTGTTGATCGCGTATTTGTATTCGCTTGAGCATGCCGGGCAAAGCCAGAAACTGGAGTATAATCTTGTGATTTTCCTCCGCCGTTAGTATTCTGTGGCGAAGTTATGTTAGTCGGTTCAGAAATCGAGATAGACGGTATTCCGCAATAAGCGGTGCCCGTCAATCCATAACACTGAGAGGCGGATATGGGCGACAAAGGAAGTAAAGACAAGGGGAAAAAAGAGAAGAAGAAAGTGGCGCAGAAGTCACCGAAGGAAAAGCGGAAGGAAAAGCTGGAGAAGAAGCAGGGAAAATAGCCACATAGCCAGCCAACCTGTTCTGGTCCTCTGCTGTCAGCCGGGAATAGGCCGCCACGTCATAAGCGCTGAGCGATCCCTGAACTGATAGCAATTGTTGCAGACAGCCCCCGGCCACGCCGTTGGTCTGTCTCGCCGCTCCTGCATGCCCGTCTCGCCGCCGGCAGTCCCTCCATAAGCATTGATCGTACACCGGGTCAATCCCCAACGCCTGCCAGCTACCCGACTGATGCAGTTGGCCGGGGTCTCGCGCCAAATCCCTCATTAATAGTGACGGCCAGAGAGTTAGCTGACCGTCCATTGGCCCGGCGGAACGAAAACTTGGGTCTGATGCCACTACCACAACACAAACAGCGTAAAACTTGTTTGTCATGATGTCAGATATGTTTGACATAGTGTCGACTATGATTTACAGTGGATTTGAGATGCTCAACCTGTACTGATTTGTGGGTAGGGATGAAAACAAACCTGCGAAGATTTCGATTCGAACGAGGAGAGCTTAGCCAGCAGCAGTTGGCGGACATGGTCTCCATCTCCCGTCAGACTGTTGTGGCAATCGAGAAGGGCAATTACAGTCCATCGGTAAAACTGGCTCTGCTTCTGGCGGAAAGACTGGAGACCTCCGTCGAGGCGCTTTTTGAATTGGAGGACGAGGATCATGTTTAGGCGTGACCGGATTTTTTACGGGGCTTGCGCGATCTTTCTTGCCGGCGTGATTCTGGCGCTGCTGGATTTCGAATTCGCGTTGTTGTTCATAGTCGGCGCGTACTTGTTTCGGCCGGCTCTCCACGTGTTCGATCTGGCCTGGAAACATGCGGATGAGCGTCAGGTGCAGATCCACTCGCAGACAGGTGCATTACGCATACTGGCCGGAATTGCTCTCCTAGTGCTGACAGGTGGCAGCATATCGTTCGGCAGTGACACACCGGTGAACGCAGCCGTTCAGAAAGCCTATGATCTTCGCCTTGACGGCCAGGTTGATGCCGCCCGGTTGCTGCTTGAGGAGTACACGCTCATCAATGACACCAACGCTTCTGCCTGGTACGAACTGGCACGAACGTTTTACTACATGGCTCCCGGTCAGCCCAGGATGATGAAGTACAAGGTCAAGAGCGCCGCGACGGCCATTTCGAAAGCGGTCGCGCTCGAGCCGGACAATCCGCTCTACCGTTACTTCGCGGCCCAGGTACAGTTTCTCAACTCGTACATGGCCCTGCAGGAAAACGAGGACAGCGCAAAAAGCTACGTCAACGATATGTGCCGCGCGTATGACGCAGTGCTCGAGGTGCAGCCCGGTCATCCCGAGGTGCTTCTAAACCTGGTGGAGCTATACGGAACCCTGCCGGCTGCGTGGGGCGGCGATACAGTCCGGGCGACCCAATACGCCGATCAACTCCCAGAAGCGGATTACGTAGTGGTCGGCAAAGCGCATTGCATCCTGATGCCGGAGGATTTCGACCGAATCGGTTACTGGCAGGAGCTTCTTCTGGAGCATCCGGGCGATGCATCTGTTCTCGATGAACTTGGCCGCACCTGTTTGCGGGCAGGGGAATCAGATAAGGGTACAGCGTATCTGCATGAAGCTCTGCAGGCCGACCCTGCGAACACGCTCCCGTATCTGGTCTTGGCCAACCATCATATCCTGAGAGTGCTGCGCGATGTCCAGACGGCGGATGTCTCGCTGCCCCTTGCTATGGAGGCCTTGAATGAGTACCTGGCTACGGAGCCGATTCCGGCGTACAAGGGATACGCTCTGGGTATTCTATCGAAACTGAATTACTATCTGCAAAACAATGTCGAGGCGGATAGTCTGAGCAAAGAGGCCAGAGCCACCGACGACTTTTATTCCAAAGCCACCGCGATACCGCTGGCCGACCTGTTTGTACCACCGGGTGTGATGCCGCATCATCATACGTATTTGCTGCAGCCGTTCTGATCCTCCGGTTTCATCGGCACCCTCCCCGGGGTACTTCTTGTCGCTCTGTGACAATGATGTGTCGCCCAGGAACACAGTGCCGTGCGGCCGCCGGCTCTGTTCCCTCGGTTTATGTTCCGATAGAAGTTGACGCCTTTTTCTGCTTGACGCCGCCGCGCCTGTTTTTCATAATTTTGATAGGCAGGGTAGATACAGATAAGGGGAGACAACGTACGTGCCCAGGATTCGCGTGCTCCTGATAGAAGACAATCGTCTTCTGCGGGAGGGCATAACGGCCATGCTCAATGAGCAGCCGGACATCAAAACGGTGTCGTCGGCCGGCAACGGCGATGCTCTGGAGAAGGCCAAAAGGATTAAGCCACAGGTTGTGCTGCTTGACCTGGGGCTGCGGAGTCAGAACAGCCTGAGGATGGCGGAGGCCATCAAAACCGAGTATCCACAGGCCGAGATCGTAGTCATGGACCTGATGCCGGTGCAGAGTGAGATAGTCGAGTACGTCGAAGCCGGGGTCTCCGGCTTCATACTCAAGGATGCTACCCTGGAAGATTTCCTGCATACTATCAGGTCGGTAGCTGAAGGCAAAAAGGTGCTGCCGCCACCGCTGACTCACTCGCTGTTCTCTCAGATTGTGGAGTATGCGGTTAAGAACGGCAAGGCCGAGCGTCTGTTGAAGGCGGTGAAGCTGACCCGGCGGGAGCACGAGGTGGTGGATCTTATCGCCCGGGGTATGAGCAATAAGGAAATCGCCCGAGAGCTCAACATCGCTTTGCACACGGTGAAAAGCCATGTTCACAATACGCTGGAGAAGTTGGCCCTTCACTCGAGACTGGAACTGGCCAGTTTTGCCCTCACCGAGGGCATGGTACGGGCAGCCAAACCCCGGGCGCCCGCAAAACCAAAAACGAATCTCAACACAAAGGACTAGATCTCTTTTCAATCCTCTGACCGATTGACCGCCCACCACCCCCACTGTATTCTATAGTATATGGTACGTCAGGTGCGCGGAGTCGATGCCTGCATGCCAGTCCCGACATTGCCGTCCACCTTCACAGCCGTATCAACCAAACATAGGTGCCGATTGAGTCAGCGCAGAGCCGAATTGCGGTTGTGATGACCGGAGATTTGGTCTGGCAGACGACGGACCACTCCGGGGGACGGACTCTCGAACGAACCTGAGAAGGGGGCGAGTTCGAATCGCAGATTGGAGTTCATTGTCATTGTCCCTCGCACTTTGGAAGAGCAGCGTTCGGGGCCGACCGGTTGTCGGTTCCCGGACGTTGTGTTTGCCGGAAAGGCTCCGACAACGAGACTTCGTATCAGGGAGCAGTCAGGAAGTGAATCATGGAGACGGCGGAACTGGGTACTCGGGACGAATTCGAGGCTGAGGCCATGCCTCATCTGGTGGCCCTCTGGAGAACTGCCCGGTTGCTCAACCGGCGCTTAAGTGTTGCCGAGGATCTGGTTGCACGGACCATGATTCGAGCCTACCGCACATGGCACGACGGTGTTGAGGCAGGTGACATCAGACTATGGCTATTCCGTATTCTGGTCAGGGAGTACAATGGCACACGCGGCAGGTGGGAATCGGATGGGGAGTTCTCTCTACGGCCTGCAGATTTTGTTACAACCGCCGGTGGCGGCAAGCTGCCGGATCCGCCGGCATTGCCGGCCAGCAGAAAGAAGCTGACGCCGGATGGAATAACAGTTGGTTCCGTAAGACATGCCATCTCCCGCTTTGACCCGCGGTCCCGTCTGATCGTGGCTCTTCTGCTGAGGGAACGGTTCTCGTATGCGGATATCGCATATATCTGCGATCTTCGGCGAGAGTCGGTCAAATCGATTCTGGTCGGGCTCCGCAACGACATACCACTGTATCTCCTTCAGTATCGTGACCAATCAGGAATGGAGGTCGGCCCCTGGCCCGGCTCCTCGCCGTCCGAATCCTGAACCGTCTGTTCCCCCGACCCGCGTGCCCGGCCGGCAGTTCGCCACAGATTCCAGATCCTGTTGTCAACACCGTCAGCCAAACACCCTAAGGAAAAAAAAAGAGACCGGCCACAGGCCGATCTCCTTCATTACCTCGTCATCGTGAACGAACTGTCACGGTGATCAGAGCGTCTGTATTAGTACGAACGACGTCCGCCGCCGCCACCGCGGTTACCACCTTCGGTACGCGGTTTGGCTTCGTTGACGTTCAGGGCGCGTCCATTCATGTCCTGACCATTCAGGCCGCTGATGGCAGCCATGGCTTCTTCTTTCGAAGACATCTCGACAAACGCAAAGCCTTTCGGCCGGCCGCTGTCGCGATCGGAAATGATATTGACGGTTGAGACTTCACCATAGCCTTCAAAAGCCTGGCGCAGCTGGTCTTCGGTCGTGTCGTACGACATGTTTCCAATGTAGATATTCATCCTACACTCCGTAGTTGCTCGTCTTGAAAAGAACTTCGTTCCAAAGACACCAGATCCTTCAAGACAAATGACATCATGCGCGTGATTGCGCGATCATTTCGAGGTTTAGCTTTAGCGGAGAGTTGTGGATTAGAACAAGACTACGATAAAGGCCGAACTCAAAATCAGTTGTTACGATAACGCTACATCGTGCATCGGCAGAAACCTAGGGAAATTATTCGAAAACGCGGTTTTTTTTAAGTTGGTCTGCCACTCCAGCCCACAATACGTCACTATATGGACTAAAATCGGTCCACAGTGCGGTGTTTTGCCGCCAGGGTCTGCCCAAATGACAGGTGCAGACTCCCCGAATACGGGCTTATTCCGGCTCCAGTTCTTCAGCTTCCAGCAGTTTTCCCACAAACAGACAGGAGTTTTTGACGAAAAACACAACCGGCAATTCACCCACCAGGGCTTCCAGCCGCTCGACATATTCCATCTCCGTTCCGCTTTCCGGCACAGCCAGACCCAGGAACACGGCGTCGGCAGTCGCACTGCGCGATTGAATCAGCTCACTGATACTCAGGTCATCGGGCTTGATGAACACATCGCAGTCAGCCTCAATGCGAATGTCTTTGAGCATGGTGTCCAGGTACCGTTCAGTATTGGCCTGGGCGAAATCGTTGGAGGCCGCGCAGAGAACGGTCAGTTCTGAACCGCGCCATTCGGGGTTGCGGGTGAGGAGGTAAGCCAGTAACAGCATCAGGTCGCCGTTCTGTTTGAGCCCGCCCCACCACACATGGATCTCACGTTTTGTCTTGCGCACGGGGAAGATATGTTGCGGATTGATTTTTCCTATGACCACCGACTTCTGAATCTTCTCCAGCCGGCGAGTGGTCGTGAGGAAATCGGCCAGCATCTCGGGATCCTTCGGCCATCCGAGCACGATCGTATTGCTGGCGAACCCGGCAATACCGTTGGCCTGAGCGACATCGGCGATACCGTCGAGAATGTTGTCAACCACGTCGACCTCGGCAAACACAGTAAGATCCTCGTCGTCCATCAGTTGCCGGGTCGATTCGACACGTCCCTGGATATCAATCTCGTCCTTCAGCAGGTCGCCGACTACGAGCTCGCATACCGTTACCACGCCACGATTCTGGCTGAACCAGGAGGCAAACCTGATGAGGTCAAGTTTCCGTCGGGCATCATCGACAAACACGAGGATGTGAGGTCGCCAGTTGCGAGCGCTCATCGTGCGATTATTCAACCGGATAAGTGCCCAGCGCAACATGGCTTCGTACACGCCGCGCCTGGAATCACCCCAGGTTGCCCGTTGTTCTCTGCGCGCGAAGCCGAGCCAGAGGAGTATCTCGACCCCTATAGCCACAATGCTGGCCAGCGGGCTTATCAGAAACATGACCCAGACACAGGCGAGGCCGCAGGCGATATTGAGAAACCAGGGGATGCGGAGTTTGGGACGCCACGACGGATCACCGCTGAGCGTCTCCAGTCCCGCTGCGAGGTTGACTGTTCCGTACACAGTCAGGAAGAACATGGTGACGACTTTTGCGATGGCATTGAGGTCACCCAGGAGGACGGCGCCCAGGGCAATCAGGGTAGTGAGGACGAGAGCCACCCGTACGCCGCCCTCGTTGGAGATGAAGTCCCGAAGTTTCTGGCCGGCTACCTGATCGCGAGCCACCGCCTGGAGGGTGCGAGGGGCTCCCAGAATCGAACCGACAGCCGATGACAAGATAGCGCCCCACAAGCCCGGCAGGACCAGAAACAAACCGAGAGGAGCAATCTTCAGCCAGATGAGCGAATCGTTCTGCAACTGATATGCATCGGCCGCCTGCGTTAGAAGGATCGGGACCGCCAGATAAACGATGAAGCCGGTGACAGTGGCGGCGATAGCACCCAGGGGGATAGCCCGGGCCGGGTTTTTCAGATCTCCGGACAGGCTGAGACCGGCCATGACGCCGGTGACGGCCGGGAAAAACACGGCAAAACCAACCCAGAACCCGACATCATTGACTTCCGGAAGTATCTCAATCATCGGCCCTACTTTAGTGGTCATGAGGGCGCCGATAGTGAAGGCCACCAGCGAGATGGCCACCAGGATCAACAATGGTATCTGCGTTTTCAGCGCAAAGCGGGCACCGTATAAGGAGATTGTCGAAACGACCAGAATGATCGCAACCGCGACCGGCAACAGGGGGACACCGGGCCAGACTATTCTAAGCGACTCGGCCAAACCGTAAGCGTAAAGTGTCACGGATATCGACTGCGACAGGAACAGGGGCACGCCAATGGCCGCCCCCACTCCCAGCCCCAGGCTGCGCGAGATAATGAAGTAAGCGCCGCCTACCCCGACTTTCATGTTGGTGGCCATAGAGGAAAACGACAGGGTCGTTGTCAGGGTGATGGCGTTGGCAATGACCACTACCAGAAGTGTCTGGTACAAACCCAGATGTCCCACCACCCATCCAAAGCGGAGATACATGATCACGCCGAGGATGGTAAGTATGGTGGGCGTGTAGACCCCCAGAAACGCTCCGAGATTTCCTTTTGACTGTTTGTCCAAACGTCAATCCTTGTTTTGGTCCTTCGGCCTGGGCGGGCCGGGGATCGCATCGGCCCGGGCGCCCTCTTGGCCCTCCAACACGCTGGCAAAATCACGTACGGTGGGGTAAACGAAATCTATGTCATGGCCCCCCGCGAGTCGAGTTAATATCATCCTCCGGATTTTTGCTTCGCACTGTGGCCTCTCCGCCGGGTATTGGCCGGGAGGAGGTATTGCACTGCAGGGTAGGGAGAAGGCCGGTGATGTGTTTGGCGTTATTGTCGTTCACTTCGATCGACCAGGAGTTCCGTCACGGTACTCGGCGCTACCCTGTCGGCCAATATGCCCGGTGGCGCTGGTTTTCGGCTATCCCGAGTATCCCGAATGGGACGCAAGAGCCCGGCCGCTATCCTCGCCGTGGAATTGAAGTCGGAAAACATGATAAGCCGCTGTTGCGATTTCGACAATGTGGAAATGGCCATGTTGCAGCTTCGGTCAAGAGCGGCCCGGCACAACACAACTGTGCCGGAACCGTGTTACTTACTCTCGTTGAACCAGATGACGTTGACACCGCCGCCGAAATCGGGGGCGACCAGATCCAGGTCACCGTCGCCGTCGATATCCCCAACCGCCGGATTGATTGTCGTCCCATAGCCGCCGAGGCGGAGACCGGTGTCATACAGCTTGCCGTTGCCGTCGTTCAGCCACATATAGTCCGGCAGGCCGAAGTTCGTGACGAACATGTCGGAATAGCCGTCGCCGTTGAAATCCCCGGCAGCGAACCGACCCCACAGGGTGACCGGCAGTCTGACACCGGAGTCGGCGAACCGCCCGGCGCCGTCGTTGTACCAGATCTCAGTCGGTCTGGCCGTCTCCCCGCCACCCGCGGCAACGACTGCATCAAGATCACCGTCGCCGTCAAGATCAGCCAGGCCTATATTGCCGCGCACCGTTGTGGAATCCAGTTTCTCCCAGTAGACCGCAAAGGCACCGGTACCATCGTTCACATGGGTTCTGAAGCCGACCCGCGGCTCGCGAGCGAGAATATCAATGTCGCCGTCACCATCGAGGTCCCCCCAGGTGGCGTTCTCGGGAATGATCAGGTTGGATCTTGTGAATACTCCGTGACCGTCGTTCAGGTAAACGCCGTCGTCCTCCCGATTGTACATGATCATGGCGTCCGTGTCACCATCGCCATCAATGTCATGCATATCGATTCTGTTGCCGCTGGCCAGTGAGTCCTGGAGATCAACCTCTGAGTCAGTGAAGCGTGCGGACCCATCGTTGAAGTAGAGTCTGCTGGGGCGCGTGATCTCAACGCCGTCCCAACCGAATCCGGCGCAGGTAATAAACACATCAAGGTCACCGTCTCCATCCGCATCGTTGAGAACAACACCGTGCCCCTCCCGAGTGAGCAGTTGATCAGTTGCTGTGAAGATGCCGGAACCGGTGTTCAACCACACTCGGGAGTCGTTTTCACCCATGTTGGCGCAGACTAAATCCAAGTCACCGTCACCATCAAGATCGCCCAGCCCCACCGAGTTGGTTCGCACCGGTTCGAAGTGTTGTTCGCTCCGACGAAGAGCAATGCGGTCGGAGGTGGGCCGGGTGGCGTGAAACTCCCGGAGTGCTTTGTCGCGATGTTTGAGAACCGCAGTGGTTGAGACCCAGTAGTAGTCTGCTTCGCCACCGCGATGGGAATTGAAGATGAGGTACTTGCCGTCCATACTGATATACGGATACCATTCACGAGCAGCGGTGCTGATCGGCTCCGGCAGGATCAGCGGCGTGGTCCAGTTGCCGTTTTCATCACGGAAACTGACAAACAGGTCGGCATCGCCCAATGCATCTACATGATCTCTGCGCTGAATGATCATGTAGCTTTCATCCGGCGCAATGCAGGCGTGTTCCTCGGCACCGCTGTTGATTTGTCCACCCATGCTTTCGGGTGGCAGATGTAGACCGTTAGTGAACCGGGAGACAAAAATGTCGCCGCTGCTGCGCAGACCGCCCCCGGGACCGTCGGCATATACGTTACCGTTGGCGGCCATGGACCGGTATGCCCGTCCGCCGATCTCATTGAGTTCGGCCGAGGCCAGGCGAGCTTCGGACCATCCATCGGGGGTGCGTTCCACCATCCAGAGGTGATGTCCCGTTGGTTCTGTGTCCGGTTCGATGGGACGCATCGATACAAAGTACAGTTTCGAGGCGTCCGGACTGAAGAAGGGGCCGTCATCGCCGGATCGCGGGCTTGAAAACGAAGCCATGGTCGGTTTGGTCCAGACCCCGTTTTCGATATGGGCGGTCATCATTCGGGACCATGTGTAACCGGAATCATCGATATGGAACGACGAACTCCAAAACGCCTCGGTACCATCGGGTGAGAAAGCTACATTGCTGTGCTCAAAGCGGGGGGATGAGACAATATCCGGAGCGAACCAGGTGACCGTGTCGCCGGGAGGTCTTTGTCCGAAATAGGGGCCGCGGAGGGTGGTGAAGTCAGGAGTCTGCCGATTTGCACCCTGTTGGGTTAGCAACTCGACCAGCGTCGCGCGTTCTCGATCGCGGGCGACACTGAGTGGTGTGTGACCGGCGAGAGTGGCGGCATTGATGTCGGCGCCGTTGTCGAGAAGCAGCCGGGCAGCATCAACACGCCCTCGCGCAATCGCATAGTGAAGCGCGGTCCAACCGTATTTGTCCCGCTCGTTAATTGGCAGGCCTTGGCGCAAAAGTCTCTGGAGGATATCAATATTGCCACCGGCGGCGGCGGAGTGCAGATAGGAGCCGTCGTTTGGATTCCGGGCAGATACATCGGCGCCCCGGGCCACAACCAGATCAAACAGCCGGGGAAGGCCGGTTTGTGTGGCGTTTGTCAGCATCCGGTTGAGACGTCCGGGGTCGGCAGGCAGCCTTGCACCCCGGTCCAACAGAAGATCAACAATGGCCGAGAATCCACGCCAGGCGGCCAATTCCAGGGGCGTACTGCCGAACCGATCGACCGCATTTATACTGGCGCCGGCGTCAATAAGTAACGCTGCAATTTCCACGCTACCGCTCTCCCGGGCGACCAGTGACAGGGCGGTGCGACCGTATGAATCTGCGGTCTCAAGATCCGGATGTCTGGACAGGATGAGTTTTGTCATCTCAGCACCGCCCGACTGCACCGACAGCATCAGTGGTGTCTTACCGTCGTTTGTCGTTACGTTTACTCCTGCGCCGAGTTGGATCAGAGCCCGTGCCACTTCAACCTGTCCGGCTGCCATGGCCGAGAGCAGGGGTGAGTAGCCGCCGCTGTTCAGAACATCGATATCTGCACCCGCAGCCACAAGGCAGTTCACCGTGGCGAGGTGGCCGTAGTAGGCTGCGCCGTGCAGGGGAGTACTGCCGCTGTTCGAGGCGGCATTGATGTTGGCTCCGAGTCCGAGCAGTAACGTTACGATTTCGGTTTGACCGGCGTACGCGGCCTTGTGCAGTGGCGTGTAGCCGCCGTCATCGACCGCCTCCAGGAGCGATGGGTCCTGCTGCAGCAAAACGGTGACACTATCGAGATTGCCGCCTTCGGCCAGTCTGAGGATGTCCTCGGTGGAGGCTGTGGCAGTGGCCCATACTAGCAGAATCATGACACATGAAAAACTACACACGCGTATCATCGCACACTCCCTACCCCGTAATTGTTGTCACTGCGGCCGCCTGCACAGGCCCGGCTTCCTGTTGATCCGGCGAATCGTGAAACCGCTATCCGTCAATAATGGTATGTTTCGTATACGTTGATATTCCTCTAATGTTGAGTTGATATGTCCGGGAAGGGAGCTATCAACTCCGACACAGGGGCCACCCGAGGAGCCACCTGCATGTTTGTTCGGCGACGGCGGTGTTGCCTGTCTGACCACGACAAAATCTACCGTCCCGTGTGAATTCGTAAGGTATTGTATATCAACGGCTAACGAAACGTATCCGGGGCGTATCAGCAAATTCATCAGAAAAGACTTGACAATATTGTCGAATTCGTCAATAATACCTAAAATGACAGAAACGTCAGAAGTGGTGTAATATGGAACCAAATAGGGCAGATACCTCGGGCATGACGCAAACGCGGCACCAGCGCCGATATGGGCGTACCAGACAGCGGATTATCAAGGCGGCCCGAGCGGTGTTCGCCGAGAGGGGCATGTCGGGGATAGCCATTGATCAGATAACGGAGCGTGCGGACGTAGGGCGCGGCAGCTTCTACTATCATTTTGGCTCCATCGACAAGCTGGTGCAGGCGATTGTTGACAGCATTATTGACGAACTGGTAGAGCGTATGGAGCGGGAGTGCGCCGACAAAACTGAGCTGCAGGATGTTCTGGAGGCTCTAATAGTGGCCCACATCAGGTATTTCGATGATCGCTGGCAGGATTTTGTGCTGTACTACCAGGGACGCGCTGAATTGACGCTGGCCATGCCTTTTGAGGGAATAGAGAGTCCCTTTCTTCGGTACATGAAGGTCATTGAGAGGTTGGTCGGTGGTGCCGCCGGTGAATTGGCAGTAGACGAGCAGAAACTGCAGCGGATAGCGTGTTCCCTGGCGGGTTTTATCTCAGGCTATTACTCGTTCGCACGCATTGCCCCGGTGGGTGACAATCTCGAGGCCGAGCTTCTACCGATAAGAGCATCGTTTGTGCGAAGTCTGGTGCGCTTTGCCGGCACCGAATCAAGTGCCAACAAAAAGTGAACGTAATAGTCAACATTGCGGTTCTAAATTACACATTCGAGAATATCGACACATACACACGACAGGATGGATACGTACATGAAAGCTCTGATAATAATCGTCGTGACTGTGCTGGCAATGACTCTCTTGAGCAGTGTGGCATGGTCTCAGTCAACAGGTGACGTAGCCGGCAAGGGATTTGGTCTTCGCGCCGGATACGGTACCAACCCGGAT
>JAHIVM010000567.1 GCA_018816665.1 Candidatus Zixiibacteriota bacterium | reverse complement strand
TACGACATATCGGTAGATGTGAACGACGAAGAAATGCTGGTGACCTGGAAGCGCCACGGCGAAGGCCTGATCTCCGGTTACAATATCTATGTGAGCAAGGAACCGCTCGCCGCGAAGTATCCCGATCGTACTCTGGACGCCGAGGTAAAAGCTCACAATCATCCCGTGTTCCCCGGAGATACGGATCCGACCGACGGTATCGAGCGCTACCCGGCAGGTAGTCTGGAAAACGGTGTGCGGTATTATGTCTCCGTTCGTGTGGTGTTTCCCGACCGCACCCTGTCAAAACCTACTCGGGAAATCGAGGTTGTGTGCGGCCCCAGGGGCGATGTCAGTCTGGTCCCGCGGTACAGCGGGGATGACGACGGTTATTCGTTTGAACAGAACAAACACGTGCGGGCGGATGCCTCGGCCAACGATCTGTACTTCTATACCAAGGACGGCCAGGACTTCCTGGCATCGCCGACACGTCTCAACGGCTTCCTCCGCTCCAGCAAATTCGTGGTATTGCCGTTTTCCGGCGACTATGAGTCGGTTGCAAAGGAACTGGCCGCTACAAAAATCACGCCTACCGAGGAACGTGTCGAGATCAAACGCGGTGACTGGGTGCTGGTCAAGTGCGATGGCGACACCTACGCTCTCCTGAAGATCAAGATGATGCAGGGCACGGGCGAAAAGCGGCGAGTCGACTTCTGGTTCGCATATTCCACGCTGGTTGGTGAATTGTATTTTTAGTGGGTCGGGAAGCGACTACCGGCAGGGAGCCAGGGGTTCGAAGGTGATAAACAGATAGTCGATTACCCGTTGCAGGTCAGCGATATCAACCATGCCGTCGGCACTGCCGTCGGTATTGGCCGCGTCCAGACACTCCGGCACACGGAACGTAATGAACAAGTAATCGATAATCTGCTGCAGATCCGCTATATCCACGATGCCGTCGGCACTCATGTCAACATTGCCGGTGGTATCCGTGCAGCAACTGCCCGCCGACGCTGTGATTATGGCCGATGGGGGAGAGTACACGGCACTGTTGGCCTCACCAATTAACACGTAGCTGTATGCGGTGGCATCGGACGTAAGGTCAGCATAGGTGCTGTCAGCCACGCCCCTGTCGGACAGATCGCCGGACACGTTGTCGATGCGCCGGAAAGCGCCGTTCGAGGCGGTCTCGCGTCGGTACACATGCCAGGTGACATCAGCCACCCGACTCCAGCGAAGCCGCGTTGTGCCGTCGGGAAGCAGCTCCCCACTGAAAGCCGTAGCCGCAGCCGGCCAGGCGCCCGCGGTAAGTCCCACGTCTTCCTGCTGAAATGAATTGTCGGGTACCGGACCCGTGAGGAGAGCCGATTCGGCCGCCACAACATCGAAGAAGTAGAAGTGATACGGTACGCCCGCCGAGGCACCCTCGTAATTCTGGAAATCATCGTACCAGTTGCCGCTTTCGTAGCCGGCGCCGACCGATGAAACCAGGCGGATCTGGTTATCGGTACCATTGACGAAGCCGAAAAAGAGCACCGCCGAGTCAGGCGGCACAGCCATGTCGACGTTGCGCAGTTGCCCAAATATGGATCCCTGGCTATGCGCTGACAGCGGCAGGCCGACACAAAGCATCAGGCACAGCAGGGCCGTCAACAGGGACATCCGGTATGTAGGCACTATTGGTTGCATAACTTCACAAGCGGGTTGGTACGGCTGAGGTAGCTGCAGACTCATCTCAACATACCACAATCCGTCCGACAGGCAAGAGGGATCTAATCACTCTGACCGGTTGTTACTCAAGGTGTCGGTAGGACCGCCATAGACTTGACGTGTCCCGGAGGTAAGACGTTGGGGGGGAAGTGATTATTTTATCTTGCCCGGGGCTGCAGCGACCGACAATACTCACATGTATCAGCACAGGTAGGAGAAGAGGTGTAGTGATGGCACGAGGAACACTAATCGCGCTGGCGATTCTGTTTGGCTTTTTGTCGGGTAATCCAGCCACGGCGGCAGACCTGGCCGAATTCAATGAACTGCAAGCTGTTATCGATTCCGCCCAGGTGCTGGAGGTGGGGGTGTTTGCGCCCAAAACCTGGGAAAAAGGTATCAAGAAGTTTGCCGAGGCCCAGCAAGCCGTGGACCAGGGCAAGAACCAGAAAACACTCAATCAGAAAGTCTCGGAATCCCGGGAGTTCGTTGAAAGTGCAATAAAAGCCACCGAGGTGTGCAAGCTGTCCCTTCAGGAGTATCTGGATCCTCGCGATCGGGCTCGCACCGCTCAGGCTCCAACACTCGTGCCCGAACTGTACGCGAAAGCGGAAGACCAGTTCATGAAGGCAACGGAAAAAGTGGAATCGGGCGATGTCAAAAACGGTCTCAAGGAGGCCGAGAAGGCTCGTCCGCTTTTTGACACCGCTGAAATCGAGGCGATTCGAACCAACGTTCTGGGCGCCGCCGACCGCCTGATTGAGCGCGCGATTGCCGATGAGGCCGACAAGTTCGCTCTTTCGACTCTGGACAAGGCCCGGACGGCGCGTCAGAAAGCTGATGCGATTATCACCAACGATCGGTACAATCGCGATGATGCCGTGGACGAGGCCATGCGGGCTGAGTACCAGGCTCGGCATGCCTCGAACATTGCCCAGTCGGTTCGTTCACTCAACCGCAACGATCAGGCATGGGAAAAACTCATGCTGATTTACGAAATCCAGATGAATCGGGTGGGTGAGGCAATCGGCGCTGAGTTTCTGCCGTTCGACGAAGGGGCGCTGGCGGCGGCCGATACGCTCATCAACTATGTCAAGGGCCTGCAGGCACAGAATGATGCCTGCCAGAAACAGTCGGCCGAGCAGACCGAGCACTTGACCAAGGCACTTCGCCAGACGGCTTTCCAGCTCGGCGTGGCACCCTCCGATGAAAGCCCGGCCGAACTGGCGGATATGGTCGACAAACGGGTGACCGAAATGCTTTCGGAAAACAAGCAGCTCGCCCAGCAGATCGAGAGCGGCCGGGAAGAGCTTTCAGTGCTGACTGCACAAAACAAGGAAATATCCGGTGAACTCTCCACGCGGCTTGATCGAGAGAAGAAATTCAAAGCCGCCAAAGCGCTGTTCAATCCGTCTGAGGGAGAAGTGCTATTCAACGCCTCCAATGACATAGTAATGCGCCTCAGCGGACTGTCGTTTGATGTCGGCAAGAGTGACATTCAGGATGAACACACCGCTCTGCTCGGCAAAGTCAAACAGGCGATTGAGATGTTCCCCGACGCTCAGTATGTGGTTGAAGGGCACACCGATGCCTCCGGCGACCCCAAGGCCAATCTGACCCTATCCGAAAAACGCGCTTACTCTGTCATGCAGTACCTCAGGCAAAGCATGCTGATTCCGGCGGACAAGATTCAGTCGATGGGCTATGGTGCCGACCGTCCGGTGGCGTCGAATCAGACCCGCGACGGCCGCGCGAAGAACCGTCGTATCGATATTCTCATCATGCAGTAGACAGCATCGATGCGTACAGAATCAAAAAAGGCCCGACAATGTCGGGCCTTTTGCGTTACGGCGCGTTTTGTGATCAGGCCGGGTTGGCCAGCACGATCCGGTATCGTGCCTCGTTCTTGCGAACCTTATCAATAGCTTTGTTGATGTCCGCCATCGGCATGACCTCGGTCCTGGCCTTGATGTCGTGTCGGGCGGCAAACTCGAGCATCTCACGCATGGCCGGTCGTCCGCCAATCGGACTGCCGGCAATGGCCTTTCGTCCCATAATCAGGGTGAAGGCATGGACGGAAATGCTGCTGGGTGGCACGCCCAGAAAAACCAGGGTGCCTTTGGGGCGCAGGGCGTTGATGTAGCCGCCCCACTCCAGGTCGTTGTTGATGGTCGAGAGTATCACGTCCTGAGTACCCGCCACGCCGGCTATCTGGTCGGGATCGGTAGATACGACGAAATTGTGAGCGCCGAAATGACGCGCTTCCTGCTCCTTGTCGGCGGTCGATGAAAACGCCGTCACTTCGCAGCCAAAGGCGGCGGCGAATTGTATTGCCAGGTGTCCGAGACCGCCCACACCTATTATTCCAACCCGCGATGACGGCCGGACACCAAACTCGCGCAGCGGCGAGTAAACCGTTATGCCGGCACACATCAGCGGTGCGGCATCGGCCGAGTCAAGCGTATCGGGCAGTTTGTACGCAAAGCGATGGTCCAGGCGGATGGCATCGGCAAAACCGCCGTGGTGCCCGACACAGGTGGCTTTGTTGTTGGCGCAGAGGTTTTCGTCGCCTCCGAGGCACCACTCACAGCTCAGGCAGGAACCTCGCTGCCAGCCCACAGCCACGCGGTCACCCGCTTTCAATACTGTCACGCCGGGTCCGGTCTTCCGTATCGTACCCACGACTTCGTGACCGGGAATGAAAGGGTAGTCGCTCACCCCCCAATCGTCGTTTATGAGATGGATGTCGCTGTGGCACAGACCGCAATGACTGATAGCGATTTCAATATCCAGCGGCCCCAGCGGCTCTGGTTCGTAGCTGAACTTCTCCAGGGCAGCCTTTGGCGCCACGGCGGCATATCCGGTAATCGACATGTGATATCCTCCACAAATGGTTGATCCGTTCGGTTTGGGGACTGTCTATGTACAACTGTGCGGAGCTGATATTAGGTCCCGGAATATAGTCTGCCCGCGGGCGGGGTTCAAGCCGGCGCGCCGGGACCAGTCGCAGAAAATTCGTTGCGTCGGCCGGCTCATGTATTACCTATCAGGCAGAAAGCATGCGATCAGAAGAAGGAGTGAAACGGATGAAAACAGGCTTTATCGGGCTGGGAAGCCTGGGGCGGCCGATGGCCGCGCGGTTGATCGAACAGGGCGAGGACCTGGTCGTCTGGAACCGGACCCTCGAGAAGGCCGACGGTCTCGCTGTGGAAATCGCCGGGAGTCCCGCCGATGTCATTACGCGGTCGGACACCGTTGTCCTGAACCTGTTTGACAGCGAGGCTGTGGAACAGGTTATTGTTGGTGACGACGGATTGTTGGCTGGGGAATGCGACGGAAAGATTGTCGTTGACACGACCACGAATCACTTCAAGGCCGTGCCCCATTTCCATGATCTGCTGAGGGCCAACGGGGCAGGGTATGTGGAGGCGCCCGTACTCGGCTCGGTGATCCCGGCCTCGAAGGGGCTTCTGACAATCGTGGTAAGCGGTGCGAAAACCGACTATGAGCGTGCCCTGCCGCTGCTGGAGAAGCTCGGCAAGCATATTTTCTATCTGGAGGCGCCCGGGCAGGCAACGCGTATGAAACTGATCAATAACCTGGCGCTGGGGTCGTTTATGGCCACAATCGCCGAGGCGGTGGGGTTAGGCGATGCAATCGGCCTCACGCGCGAGCAAACGCTGGACATCCTGGCGGTCGGCGCCGGGAACTCCGGCGTGCTGAATGCCAAGCGCGAGAAGTTGATTCAGTGCGACTATTCAACTCACTTTGCGGTGAAAACGATCTACAAGGATCTGCATTGTCTTCAGGACCTGGCGAGCGAACTGCAGCGGCCGCTGTTTACCGGGAGTATCACCAAAGAACTGTTTGCGTCGTCGATAGCTCGGGGCGGGGCCGAGGATGACTTTTCGGCGGTAATGCGGGTGGTGGAGTAAGACGCCCATTCGATGGCAATTGAGAAGGCCGGAGTCGCGAGACTCCGGCCTTAGCGCGTTGTCTGTGTGTTCGGCTCAGAGGCCGTGGATCATTCGCAGGAGGGCCCACGGGTCGTTGTTGATGTCTTCCATGGGCTGTTCGTTAGATCTGAGAATCGGAATAGGATAGTCTCCGGTGTAGATGGTGAAAGACTCGCCGCGACTGAGACCATTCATCAGCCCCTTTAAAACGCCGCCGCGGAGATTGCCGGATGCGGCATGCCTCGATGGACCGGTCCCGGCGGTTATGTTGAAGTAGTAACTGCCCGAATCAGCTCCGTCGGGCACGACCGTGAAAGTCGTGTCAGTTACGATCAGCGTGTAACTCGTATCATGTTCCACTCCGCCGACATAGTATTCTCGGCCCACGTTGATCTGGAACCAATCGGCGTTTGGCACCGCGCGCCAGTGCACTGGGAAGCTGAGGTCCGAATTGACAAAGTTGTCATAGGGATAGTCCAGATCCCAGCCAATGACCAGGGGCATATCGAGGCTGTCGTTCAAGACCTGCGTGGTGCAGCGACTGGTACCCTGGGGGGCGAAAAACTCCAAGACGACATTATCGCCGGAGACGTACGAGTTCTCCATTACCATAGAGCGATACTGGAATATGATGATAGGAATCGGTCCTTCACTTTCGTACATGATTTCACCGCGGTTGCCGTCAACCAGGACTGAATCTATCGTGATGTCCGGTTTGTTGGTCGGGAAGATGTACGCGAAGGCGGTGAGCGTGTCCTGGTAGGTGGTTCGCACTGAGACCACTCCGTATACTACGCCGATCTGGCTGCTGTCGGGGCAGGTCGGGCAGTCGTCATCGCTGCAAGCGCCTACAAGCAGGGCCGCCAGCAGCAAAACGCTGCCCAAATACAATAGTCGTTTCATGTTCCCTCCTGGAACTGTATGGGTTGGCAGGATTCGTACTGATATGACTGCTTTGTACGTCCCAACAAAGACAGAATCAACAATTTTTGTGGTCATCGGAGTCGTGGATGGCAACAACCCCAAGAAAAGGAGGCCGGTATTCATGAATACCGGCCTCGCGCAAAAGCAGCCAACTGCGGACTATCGGTAGAAATCCATCATGATATCGCGTTTACTGGCATTCTCCTGCTCGTACGCCGCGGTACCCGATACCGGCGGATTGTACATGCCGTTGCCCACGTAGACGTAGATGGCATTGCCGCTTACCGAACTCGAAATCACACCGCCAAAAGCGGATCCTGCGACGTTTCCGGATTGATCCGGACGTGGTCCGGTCATGGAGTACACGCGGAAACGATACCGTCCGTTATAGCCCGTCAGGCTGCCGGGTAATGTGTAGGTTGTGTCGGTTCCAACAGGAAGGTAGATCGAATTACCGTATACTGTAGTGCCGGCGGAGTCATAGTAATAGTAGTAATACAACATATACCACTCGGCTGCGTCAGCGCTGCTCCATGTCAGTTCTATGGGGTCATCTATGGCGACAGTGTCCCAGGGCGTCACCGGCAGCGGCTCGATCAGTGCTGCCGTGTCAACGTCTTCATCGAGAGCGCTTATGACACACAATGCGGAACCGTAAGGAGCAAAGAACTCTATCTCTACTGAGTCCATCGCCAGTTCGGCTGCCGCCACGCGCATCCCACCGCCCTCGTCCAGTCCGGCGTAGAGAGCCATGCCGCCTTCGCCGAAGTAGTTCACTTGCATTTGGCATTTTATGCCGTTGACGAGGACCGAATCCACATCCGGGACCATAGCCTGCGTATTCCACATCACAGACCAGTACTCGAGTTCGCCGTCGTACACATCCACGTCGCCAAACACAATGGTGCGTTGTCCGGCCGGGCAGGTCGCGCAGTCGTCATCATCGCTGCACGCGGTCGCCAGAATCATGACGACTAGTAGCAGAGCGACTGTATACAAAATCTTGTTCATGTTATCTCCTTAGTGTCAATGTGCCAGTTCGTTTCGATGCTGAATACGCCCGGCATCTAGTACTGACCGGTCCCGACATACACGGTGAAGCTTTCGTTTACGCCACTGGCGACCACGCCCCGGATCGTTCCACCGGTGAATGAGCCAACAGCATCGTCTGGATTCGGTCCGGTTGCTCCCACCACATTCATGTAGTACCGGCCGTTGAAGCCGGTGTTGGCTCCGGAGATACTAAAGGTCGTATCGCTCAGCGTCCAATGGCTCGTGTACGGGCCGTACACCGTGGTGCCGGCGGAATCATAGCTGTAGCTGTAGGTCACGAGAAACCATTCGGGGGCATCAGAATAATGCCAGATCACGTTGATGGGATCGTTGATGGCAACAGTGTCATAGGGGCTGGCCGTATCCGGCACAATGACAACAGGTCGATCCTCGGGATACTCCATAACCGCGCAATACGCCGTGCTTACCCCTCCCGGCGTGTATACGCGAAACGGGATTGAATCGACCGTAGCCGGTTTGGCCGCAGATCCCATAATCATGCCACCCTCACCTATGTCGACATTGAAAATGGGCATTCCGCTGGAGTAGCTGGCCTGTAAGTCGGCTTTCTCGCCATCCACGACCACCGAATCAACGGCAGGAAGTCTGCCATCCATGCCAACTATCATTGCGTACCCGTGGATACCGCCGTCTTCAAACGAAAGGTAGCCGGTGATTATCCCGGTCTGAGAACCGTCCGGGCAGGTTGGACAATCCTCGTCGTCGCTGCATGCCGTGATAAGCAAAGTGGCCAGCAGCAAAACGCTGCCCAAATACAATAGTCGTTTCATGTTCCCTCCTGGAACTGTATGGGTTGGGGAAGATCTATCTATGTGAGTGCTTTCTAAGTTCAATCAAAGACAAAATCAACAACTTTTTGTATCTTCGCAGTCGCTATCGGGATGATCTTAATTAAAAAAGGCCGGTATCTCAGAATACCGGCCCGTACAGTCACTAAACGAAGGAAGACTACTTGAAGAGACTGTAAATGAGATCAGACTCTGGGAATTGGTCCCGCCTGCTGGCCTGTCCCACGGATGGAAGCGACGACCCGAAACCGGTGCCAACTATCACGCTTATCTCGGGACCGTGTACTGAGCTTATGATTTGACCGCCAAAAACGGTGCCCTCAATGTTACCTTCCTGCTCCGGCTGCGGCCCGGTCAGCGTCAGGATTCTGATATGATAACGTCCGTTGAAGCCGGTCATGCTGCCGGGGATGGTGTAGGTGGTGTCGGTTCCGGAAGCAATGTAGCGGGAGCGCCCCCATACGATCGTCCCCGATGAATCAAAGTCATAGTAGTAACTGATCATATACCATTCGGCCGCGTCCACACTGTTCCAGGTCACGGCAATGGGATCGTTGATGGCAACCGTGTCCCAGGGGCTGACGGGCAACGGCTCCACTATCACAGCGGTGTCAAGGTCGTCATCCAAAGCCGTCACATAGCAGGAGGCCCAGCCGTCGGGGGCGTAGAACTCGATTTCAACCGAATCCAGCGCCAGACCGCCGGCCGCAGTTCTGACGGTCGTTTCCTCTATTCTGGCGTGAAGGGCCATTGGTTCCAGGTCGTAGTAATGATCCTCCAGCACACACTGCTGACCATTGACAAGAACGGAATCGACATCCGGTATCGTGGCATCGGTGGTTCGCAGTATGGCCCAGAAGGCAGGTGCGCCGTTGGCTATACGCACGCTGCCGTACACCATGACCTGCTGTTCGACAGGGCACAGTGGGCATACATCATCATCGTCGCTGCAGGCGGTCCCGAAAAGCGCGACAACCAGGAGCAAACCGACGATACTAAGCACTTTATACATATCGTCTCCAGGACATCTGCGGGTGAAGTGTTCACTTCGTGGGATCGTCATCATAATCCCGCTCCCACGGTAACGTTTACGTAGCGGTGCGACGTACTGGCAATAACACCCCGAATCGTACCGCCGGTGAAAGATCCAACATCGTCGCCCGGATTCGGTCCGGTCGCGCCGATGATCTCGAACGAGTAGAAACCGTCGAATCCGGTGTTGTCACCACTGATTGTAAACGTCGTATCACCGACCATCCAGTAATATTCATTTCCGATAAATCCCGGCGTTCCGGCCGAGTCGTAGGCGTAAAAGTAGACAATCGCATACGAGTCAAAGGCATCTGATTGGTGCCACACCAGCTCAATCGGATCGTTTATCGCGACCGTTGTGGAAACGGTTGTATCCGGCGCAATCACCTGCAGGTGATCATCGGGATACTCCAGGGCTTTGCCGTACGCCGTACTCACTCCGCCCGGGGTGTAGACACGAATGGGGATCGAGTCGAGGACAGTCGGTTTGGCGGCTGCACCCAGAATCATGTCGTCCTCATTGAAAGTAATCTCAATGGTGGGAACTCCGCTGGAGTTCCTCACTTCCAGATAGGCACGCTGGCCGGACACCGTCACCGAGTCTACGTCCGGCAGTCGGCCGTCCATGCCGACAATATCGGCGCTCATATGAAGCAACTCATCTTCGACCCACAGGTAACCGGAGATTATGCCGGTCTGATTGCTCTGGGGGCAGGTCGCGCATTCGTCATCGCTGCACGCTGCGATCAGCATAAGAGCCAGCAGTAGAACACTGCCAAGATACAGGGATCTTTGCATTTTCCCTCCCGGTGAAGTTGTTTTTGAGCGATGTTAGGAATGTGTACTACATGTATACACTCAAACACAGACTCATGCAACAACTTTCGTGATCGGGTGGTCCCGGGTGGCGTTTTTCTTTGAGGTTACTCGCGTGGATACAGAAGCGGCTTCGCACGGGTGACCGCGCGAAGCCGCACACTGGCATTGCTGTTGACCGTCAGCGGTACAAGCGTAACAACCTGTCGCGCGCGCTCAGCTCGGGCACCGGTTCACCGGGCGCTGAATCCGGGATACCGTCGCCAACGATTACACGGACGAATCCTCGGTAGACAGCACTCATAATATGGCCCTGGAGATTCGGGCCGATCAGATTGCCCGTATGGCCTGGACGTGGCCCGGTCACGGCCTCAACGGCCAGGTACAGGTGGCCGTCGTCAAACGTGCCCGCTCCGGGGATGGAGTAGGTTGTATCTGAACCGGTGATTGCATAAGTGTAGTCGTTGTACACGACTGTCCCGGATGAATCGTGGCGCAGATAGTAGTACAGGTAGTACCAGTCAGCTTCGGCCACTCTGTGCCAGGTGACCGTCACCGGGTCGCCGACGGCGACTGAATCGTTGGGTGCAATGGTGCTGGGCGTGATGATGGCCAGGGTGTCAAGGTCATAGTCCAGAGCCGTGACGGTGGCCTCGGCGACGCCATCCGGGGTGTACACAGCAATATCAATGTCGGATTGGGCTGCCGGCGCCCGTCGGGGCATCTCCTGTTCCAGCCAGGCCTCAACCGTCATACCCATTTCGCCCTCGTAGTACGTCGTCAGTTCGCAGAGATAGCCGTCGATCATTACGGAATCGACCGTGGGCAATGTGGCCACGTTGTTCCAGAAGTAGCAACTGAATCTCAGCTGTGACTCACCTATGTTGGTGTACCCGGCCCCAATGGTGCCGTATGTGATCGGTGGCGAACACGTGCAATTTTCATCGTCGCTGCATCCCGCCGCCAGAGCCATGAGAATCAGCATTCCGCATATCATACATCGTTTCACAACGTTGTCTCCTTACAGTCAGTATTTGTGCAGTATATCAGAGAGATTGCCCCGTTATTTGCTCGAATCCTGCAGCTCTCGCACGAACACGCGGAACGTGTGTTCGGTGACGCTCACAATCGATCCCTTAATCGTCCCGCCGGAGAGCGATCCTTCTTCTGAGTCAGGCAGGGGACCGGTAGCGTAATGAGTGGTAAACAGATAGTCCCCAACGTACGAGTTGTCAGCACCCAGTATCGAAAAAGAGGTATCGGTGGTCCAGACCACAAAGGGACCCTCGCTCACATACTGGCCGCTATCGGTGTAATTGTGATAATAGGAGAAACCGTACCAGTCGGCGGCGGCGTTGGAACGCCAGACCATATTGACTGGTGCCCCGGTGGCTACCGTATCGTACGGCGTATTGGCGGCAGGCGAAACCAACAGCACCGTATCAATGTCCCTGTTCAGGGCCGTGCATACGGCGCTGGAGATACCCGACGGCGTGTAGATATTGATCCGTACGGAATCCTGTGCGGCCGGTATTCGTCTGTCAAAGGTAACGTCATAGTCGATTTCAATATACGGGCGTCCGTCACTATACGCAGCGTACACATCGGCCGCACTACCATTGACCGTGACCGAATCAACCACCGGGATGGCGGTGCCGACCGGCGTGATGTAAGCCTCGAACGAGAGGCGGTCGTCCCATAGCCGCAGATCGCCCGACAGAACGCCGGTCTGGCTGTCGATCCTGGCACAAACAGGACATCCCTCATCGTCGCTGCACGCGGCACAAAGCAAACCGACAGCCAATAACAGGCCGCCGAGGATTAACAGGTTCTTCATGTTCCCTCCTGGAACGTCTCAAGGTTGCTGAAGTCAGTGTTCTTTTTCCTGAAGTATTACAAAACAGAGACTAATTCAACTAATTTTGTGGCATGTTAGAATACTATGTGTCCCGAAAAAGTGCTATCTTAGCAACGCAGAAGGGAACCTCAGCACCAAAAACATGTTGATCGGGTATGAAACAGACACAAACCACTGCTCAGACATCCGGCCTGCGCCGGCGCAAAAATACGGCTCGTGAACTGCTCTTCGCGCGCGATGCTGATGGACTTCAGAAGTGGGCCGCAACCGAACGCAATCCCCTTCGCCTGCTCAATTCGCTCCTGTATGATCCGGACCCGCTGGTCCAGTGGCGCACCATCGAGGCCCTGGGGCCTGTCTCGGCATTCGTCGCGACTGCCGACATGGAGAAAGTCCGCCGCCATATACGCAAGCTCCTCTGGGGGATGAACGATGAGTCGGGTGATATCTGCTGGAAGGCCCCCGAGGCCATAGGCGAGACCCTGCGGGCAATTCCCGAGCTGATTGCGGAGTACGCCATGCTTCTGCCTGCCTATTTTGTCGAGGAACCCTTTGAACGCGGCTCGCGCTGGGCGGTGGCCCGCGTGGCGGAGGTTGATCCGGCGGTGTTTGCGGCCATGCCCGCTCACCTGACCGCATCCCTGAGGGATGCCGATCCGTACATTCGCGCTTATTCGGGACTCGTGATTCGCACGCTCAACCGCGACCTTGCAGCTATTGCCGTACTGCAAGATGACCGGGCGCCGATCACGGTTTATGATCACGGCTCGGGCGACCTGGTTGAATCGACTGTGGTCGAGGTTGCTCTGGGTTCGTCGCGGTCAGTCTGAAGCGCTCCCGTTTTGTGTTGATCGCCGGGTTATATTCCGCCATGCTGCGTCCAATAAGGAGCAACCTATGTCAAGTGCGATTGTGTTTCAACCCATCGGTATCATCCATACGCCCTTCTCGAACACCGATGACTGTCCGATCCAGCCTCGTTTCGCTCGCGATGTCGCCGGGCAGATCGAAATGCTCTCAGAGTTTGTTGATGGTCTTACTGATCTTGGTGGATTTTCGCACCTCGTGCTGCTCTTCCAGTTCCATCTGTCAGAGGATTTCTCCCTCCGTGTGAAACCGTATCTCGATGACACCCCACGCGGCGTGTTTGCCACCCGCGCGCCGCGGCGGCCGAATGCGCTCGGTATGTCAATTGTCCGTCTGGAGCGGGTGGCCGGCCCGGTGGTGCACATCAGAGATGTCGATATGGTCGACGGAACCCCCTTGCTTGATATCAAACCGTATGTGCCGGAGTTGAATCCCGACGGTGAGATTGCCACGGGTTGGCTGGGGAAGAAGATGGCCGGGGGAAAACGAAAAACGGACCGATCGCCAGATCAATCCGTTTAAGGTGTCCGTTTTCGGTCTCGTTCGCTCAGACCGGCGTGGTCTTCTTGGAGTTGATGTACTCACCGTAGAGCTTGTCAGTCCCCATGATATGTTGGATGAGCCAGTCGTTGAGGAATTTCATCATGTTATGAGCGGCCGGAGCATGGTCATCCTTGAGTTCCGTCTTCATGTCCATGACCTTTTCGACCAGCTGCTGGTGTTTGATCCGATGCTGTTCGATGTCAGGGTAGCTGTGCTGCGCCAGCAGCCGTTCCTCGGTGCTGAAGTGTAACCGGCAGTAGGATATCAGTTCATTCACTATTTCGCCGATGATAGCGCGCCCTCTGCCCTTTTTCATGGCGCCGTGCAGATCATTGATCATATCGATGAGCTTCTGGTGCTGACGGTCCATGGCATCGACACCTACACTGTACTTATCACTCCACTGAATCAAATCCATAGTATCCTCCGAACAATGGCCAACGTGCTGTCTTTTGTGCTTATGTCGGCTGTCCGGCTGATCGCTTTACATTGCTAGAGGGGGAGCGAGGATTCGAGTGAATCATCCAGTACTGGCACTGCCGAATTCCACGTGAAGCGCTTCATACTCGAAAGGAGGGAAGAAGTATGATCTGTCCACAGAGTGCCCACGTCCGCCTCGGCGATAAGCAGCCGGAGACGATCCTTCAACTGTTCATGGGAGCCGTCGTAGAAGAATGAGGCCCGCTCCGGGACCGGTATATCGGCCAGGATCTCGGGGTATGCCAGGCGGTTCGGCAACAGGGGGTAGGCCCCCGAGGCAATCGCCTCAACTACGCCGATGCCGAAAAACTCATGGTTGGCAGTGGACACAACTATGTCGGCCTCGCGCAACGCTGCTTCGTAATCCCGTCTGTCGGTCTGATACCCCCAGCGATCAATCCGGGTCCCGAGAGACTTTCGGGCCTGCGCAAAAACCGGAGGGACATCGGAAAACTGCTCGCCGATCACGCTGACCCGGAAATCAATGTTTTCTTGAGCCAGTTGCATCACGACATCAAAAAACAGTTCCGGGTTTTTGTCATGGTCCCAGCGTGCCGCCCAGAGAATTCGGGGTGGACCCGGACGACGGTTCTCCGGCGGGGTAAGGGGGGTGATGCCCGGGGGATGGACTGCAGATTTCTCCCGAATTCGGTCGACTGCACTCAACTCCTCATAGTCGGGCATTCGTTCAAGCAGGCCGCGCAGGGCGGTCAGAAATTCCTCCCGATGGAACCCCGAGTTGAACCATACCGAATCAGCCGCCAGCGCCGACGTGAAGTTGGTATATGCGAAGTGCATGTCGCGCTCTTCACTTCGCCGGTTGGGATAGGTGAGCTGGTTCTCATGGAAGTACAGCACCGCCGGCAGGGCGCTGATGCCCGGATCGACCAGTCCTTTGAACTCGGCCAGATTGAGCATATCGGAGCAAAAGAGGCGGTCCCAACGTTCTCCGGTGTCGTACCGTTCCGTCACCTGTCGGGCAAGGGTGACTGCGCTGTGGCGCATCCGCCACTTCCATTTGTAGGCAGGCAGGCCGAGGATGGTCCAATCATGCCGGCTCGCTGCCGCCCAGCCGTCGAGAAAGGCCCGGTGACTGCCACCGTAGTACGGTTCCAATGCCAGGATTTTCATATCAATCAAATAGCACCGACATGTGCTCGCTGTCAAGGAGGCTGATGGATTCGCGCAGTCACTGTTGGTTTTTGATCTCAGCAATTGCCCGGGGACAGCTGATGTTGTACTTTCTGGAATCAATGTGCACGGGATGTCCGGTATATCCCGTACCAGCATAGGAAGCGGATTATGATCATCCAGGTGTTCGGAACCAAAAAGTGCAAAAACACGCAGAAGGCTATTCGGTTTTTCAAAGAACGACGGATAAACATTCAGTTTGTGGATTTGTCACAGAAAGGTGTCAGTCCCGGAGAGCTCCGAAATATCTGCCGTTCGGTGCCCCTTGAAGACCTGATAGACACCGGGGGAAAAGAATACGAACGTCAGAATCTCATGTATCTCCAGCACAATATCGAGGAGCGACTGCTGGACTATCCGCTGCTGTTTCGCACGCCGATCGTACGCACGGCAAACGGGGCCACGGTCGGCTACGAACCGGACGTCTGGAAAGCTTGGGTGAAACCGGGCAACTGATAGATCGAATGACCGGCTCCGGCCGGCAAACCTGAGGATACGCGGTGCCACGTATAAAGATCTACTCCTGGAACGTCAACGGAATCAGGGCGGTTCATCGCAAGGGTGCGCTGGCCTGGTTCCTCCGGGATCGCCCGGATATTTTGTGTCTGCAGGAGACCAAGGCTCAACCTGACCAGCTGCCCGATGAGCTGTCCGACATTGCCGGCTACCGGAAGTGCTTTGTATCGGCGGAGCGCAAGGGGTATAGCGGGGTGGGCGTGTTCACCCGTCGCCGTCCCGAAGCGGTCATCGAGGGGCTGGGTATTGAACGGTTCGATCGGGAGGGGCGCACCGTGATCATCGACTACGGCAAATTCGTCCTGTTCAACATCTATTATCCGAACGGCAAAGCATCAAAGGAACGCCTGGCTTACAAGATGGATTTCTACGAGGCGTTTCTTGAGGTGGCCGTGCGGTACCGTGATGAGGGTCGGAATCTCGTCATTTGCGGCGATGTCAACACGGCGCATCGGGCTATTGACCTCGCCCGTCCGCAGGCCAACATCAAGGTGTCCGGCTTTTTGCCCGAGGAGCGGGCCTGGATGGACCGGTTTTTGGCGGCGGGTTTCGTGGATACCTTTCGCATGTTCAACGACAGTCCCGACAACTATACCTGGTGGGATATGAAAAGCCGGGCGCGGGACAGAAATGTCGGCTGGCGGATAGATTACTTCTTCGTCAATGAGGCCTTCCGTAAAAACGTCCGGGGGGCCGCTATCCATGCTGACATCGAGGGGTCTGATCATTGTCCTGTCAGCATCGATATCGCTGTTTGACTATGATCGGGTTCCCCCGTATGCGCGCCTGCTAGCGGATCTGAGCATCTTCAGGATTCCCAATCGGATGCAATTTGCCTCGTCCCGGGCGCAGCAGGGCCAAGTGGCCGACCGGTCCCGGTCTGAGGACGCGGTCCTGGAGATCAATTCGCCGCTGGCGCATTGCTTCGGGATCAAACGGTCGCCAGATGATCTTGTTCCGACCGCCTTCCTTGGCGTCGTAGAGGGCGCGGTCCGCACATTCCAGCAGGGATTCGGCCGACGTTGACAACCGGGGGATAGTGGTTGACAGTCCAAGACTGACCGTCACCCGCTTGCAGGTGGGCGAGCGGCGGTGGGGTATGTTGAGATTGCTTACGGCGTCCTTGATTTGCCGGGCAACCTCTAGAGCACCCGCTGTGTCTGATCCCGCCAGGATAAT
>JAHIVM010000566.1 GCA_018816665.1 Candidatus Zixiibacteriota bacterium | reverse complement strand
TGATGATATCGTCTTCAACGTACGACGGGGCACCGATCGCTATTTTGGTACAGGCCGCAACACCGTCGACAACACCGTGACCATACACGTAGTCCGGGCCGTGATTGCCCAGATCCTGGGCGGTGTTGATCATAATGCCTTTAAGGGTTGACGGTAAAATCGGCGTGCCGACCCCAAAAGAAATGTTGTACTGCTCGCGCATGAGCGCCACGATGCCGGCCGTGGCCGGGGTGGACATGGATGTCCCACACAGAGTCTGGTAGCCGCCGCCTATCTGAGTACTGGTGACGCCCCAGTCGACGGAGGACTGGCAGCCGGGACCAACCACATCGGGCTTGACCCGACCGTCATCGGTGGGGCCCCACGATGAAAACGACGTCATGCTGTTGTTATTCGAGTTGATCGCGCCTACCGTGATACAGTTTTTGGAACAGGCGGTGGGGCCGATTGTGCCGAAAGTCCAGCCGATCGATCCGCAATACTGCGAGGATGCACCACGCTGGTTGCCGGCCGAGAACAGGATTGTCACCGGTTCTCCGGCCGATCCCCGAATGATATTGTCGATAGTTGCGTCCACCGAGTAGTAATTGCCGAGCGTACTCTGGCAACTGGACTCGGTAGCCGGATCACCCACGCCATATCCCCAGGAATTGGTTGCGATGCTCATGTCCCAGGTGGAGATAGCACTGGTGTATTCGCTGGACATCTCCGAAGCTGATGACCACCACAGGTAGGTGAGCATCTGGGCGCCCGGCGCCATGCCGCGATAGGTGGCATTGCCGATACCCGCGCCGAGGACCGTGCCCGCGACATGAGTAGCATGGTAATGAAACGAGGAACCGTCGCCGGAGATCAGATTCCCCAGGTCGATATGGTCCACATCGGCTCGGCCGCCGTCCCATTCGCCCAGCATCACCCCGGTACCGTCGAGTCCGTACGGGGCGGCCTGCAGGACTTCAGCGCCGTTGTTTGTGCGGCAACTGTTGTTGTGCAGTTCCTGGGGCGGCAACGCCTGCTCGATCCACAGCACGGCATCAAGATGCGAGAACTCATCAAGCGCCTGTTCCGGCGCGATCAGCTCAATCACGTTAACGCTCGGCTCATGGCCGAGAATCTCGGCCTCGAGTTCGCTGCGGAAGTAGTCTGACCAGAACTGGGCATCCTCATCGCGATGGAGAACCACTGCGAATTGCACCCGATCACCGTCGCGACGGGCCCATTCGCCGATTCCCTGATCGGAAATCATGGGGGATATTTTCTGGCCCGGTTCAATAGATCCGATCCAGCGCACGCCGGCATCGTCGATCAACGCCTGGCTGAGCGAGGTACGAATGCGCGCCGTGTACGTGAAGTTGGGAATATACGAAAGCAATTCGATTCCCTGTGATGCCAGCCGAGCCCGATGGTCGTCGGTGACGGGACCTTCGAACTGCACCAGAGCGTGGTTGTCGCCGGTTGCCAGCGCTTTCAGTCCCGTGGCTTTGATCGGGTCGGGCGTGAAGTCGCCGGTCTTGAGTTTGACCGCAAAGTCCAGGTCTGCCTGAACACTGGGAATCATGAGGAACAGTGTTAGGATTGTTGCAAGACAGAGTTTGAGAAGTCCGTTCATTGCTGAATCTTTCTCCGAGAACGTGATGTGGTTGTCCTAATCGCCAGCCTGTGTAAGCGTGGGTACCTGTATAACAGTATAAGATAACACTTGTTCCTCCGTTGTCAATCGCTATCTTGTTGCAGCGGTTGAGATTAAGTGTATCAAAGGGTAGACGTTCCGCCACCGATAGCCCACTAGTATTTGTATCGGACGTCGCCGCTCGCCAGTAAAGGGATGATAATTGTGGCAAGAAAGTACTGGTTGCTGAAGACCGAGCCGGGGTGTTTTTCGATAGATCATCTGGCCTCGGAACCCAATGGGATCGCGGGTTGGGATGGTGTACGTAACTATCAAGCCCGTAATATGTTACGGGACGACATTCAGGCCGGCGACGGCGTCCTGTTTTACCACAGCAGCGTCCAACCCGCAGGAATTGCGGGGATCTGCGAGGTGGTTCGCGACGGTTACCCGGACGAAACGGCCCGGGATCCGGAGGGTGAGCACTTTGATCCCCGGGCGACAGCCGAGAACCCGATCTGGTATCAGGTCGACGTGCAGTTCAAAAGCAAACTGCCGCGACTACTGACCCTGCCTGAGTTGCGCGATGTGCCGGGGCTCGAAAACATGATGCTGTTGCAGCGCGGCAGCCGTTTGTCGGTGCAGCCGGTGCGTCCGGATGAATGGAAGATTATTCAGAGATTAATCAGGAAGCTCTAGGCAGGCCTATTTCAGCAGCAGCATTTTGCGCGTTTGACTGTAATCATCGGTCGAGAGCCGGTAGAGATACACACCTGATGCGGTTCCGTGGCCCGCATCGGTACGGCCGTCCCACATGATTGAGTAGGTGCCGGCCGAGACGTCACTGTCGACGAGTCTTTTCACTTCCT
>JAHIVM010000565.1 GCA_018816665.1 Candidatus Zixiibacteriota bacterium | reverse complement strand
CTTGCGTATTCCGGTCAAAACGGCCACTGATTCCGGCTGATTCCGGCCACCCGTTCCGGTTTAATCCGGCCACCGATTCCGGGGCAAAACGGCCACTCCCCTGAAGGTCGGTACGGGCTGACTATTTCTAGCTCCTGGTGACCCTTTTCGTCAAGACTTCCCCTTACGTTTCCTCATGGATTCTCCCTTCAGCTCCACCCGGTAGGCGTTGTGCACAACCCGGTCCAGGATGGCGTCGGCCAACGTCGGGTCTTCCAGATACCGGTGCCATTTCTCCACCGGCAACTGGCTCGTGATCAACGTCGACTTCTTCTCGTAACGGTCGTCCAGGATCTCGAGCAGATCTCGCCGGTTCTCCGCCGTCATTGGCGCCACGCCCCAGTCGTCCAGCACCATCAAGTCTACCCGGCTGTACCGGACCAGCAACTTCCCGTAGCGACCGTCGCCCTTGGCGATGGTCAGATCGCCGAACAGGCGCGGTAGCCTCAGGTACAGGGCCGTCAGGCCCTGTCGGCACGCCTTCTGGGCCAGAGCGCAGGCGATGTACGTTTTGCCCGCGCCCGTTGGACCAGTCAACAACAGGTTGTTGTGCTCGGTGATCCACCGGCACGAGCCGAGATCCAGCAACTGGGCCTTGTCCAGGCCGCGGCTACCGCTGTAATCGATGTCTTCCAGGCTGGCCTGTTGCCGCAGGCGAGCCTTGGTCAGCCGGGTTTTCAGGCGGCGGTTATCCCGCTCGGTCTGTTCGCGGTCGACCATCAGCCCGAGTCTTTCCTCAAAGCCAAGACTTGAGATCTCCGGCGTCCGCAACTGGTCTTCAAGGGCGCCGGCCATGCCCAGCAGACGCATTTCCTTCAGCTTTTCCAACGTCGGGCTCGTTAACATGGCAGGCCTCCTTCGCCGTTTTCGTGGTAGTAGCCGGGGCCGCGGATATTGTCGTGGTCGATGGGTAATGCCATCTGTTTGGCGGTTTGGTCGGCCAGCGGCTGGCTGTCCAGGCCGGTCTTGAGGATCGACTGGATGCTCTTGTAGCTCGTCGTGCCCAGGGCCAACGCCCGGGCGCAGGCGGCTTCCAGCCGCTCCTTGCCGTACGATTTGCCCAGGCTCATGATCCCCAGGCAAGCGCGGAAGCCTTGTTGCGGAACAGGACGGCCGGCAAGGATCGCCGTGATCACCCCGCCGGTCTGGCCACCGGTCTCCTCGGCCCACCGCACAAGACGCTCCGGAGTCCACTTGGCGTAGTGCCGATGGCTGGCCGGCATGTGCTCGCTCAGCGTCGTGAACCCGCCCTTCTTGCGGCTGCGAACATGGCTGGCCACTCGCTTGTTCTTGCGGAACAACTCGATTGTCTCGGCGGTCAGCCGCACATCGAGTTCCTCTTTCACAAGCTGATACGGCACCGAGTAGTAATGCTTGTCCACCTGCACGTGGTAGTCGATGTGCACGCGGACCTTCTTCCATTCCGCATACTGGTAGCGACACGCCGCCAACGGTTTCAGGGCCGCGGCGTCCACGGCCTCGAACATGCTTCGGCGACAGCCGTCCAGTTTCTGGAACGGCTGCAGGTTCAGTTTGGTCAACAGTTCACCAATGGCCTGGTTTAACCCCGCCAGACTGAAGAACGTGCGGTTGCGCAACCGGGCCAGGATCCAACGCTCAGCCACCTGAACGCCCGATTCGGCTTTCGCCTTGTCCTGCGGCCGGCGCACGCGCGCCGGCACCACGGCTACGCCGTAGTGGACAGCCATGTCCTGGTAGGTCGGGTTCAGGTCCGGCTCGTACAGGTGAGGGCTGGTGACGCCGGACTTCAGGTTGTCTGGCACCAGCACTTCCGGCACCCCGCCAAAGAACTCAAAGGCGCGGATGTGCGAGGCGATCCAGTCGGGCAGGCCCTGGCTCCAGGTCGCTTCGCAGTACAGATAGCTGCTGGCCCCCAGAACTGCGACGAAGATCTCGGCAAAACACACTTCGCCGGTGCGGCGGTCGGTAACCGGAACCGTGTGGCCGGCATAATCGACAAACAGCTTTTCGCCGGCTTTGTGCACCTGGCGCATCACCGGGTCCTGGCGGCCGCGCCACTGAAGATAGCGGTCGCAGAACTGGGTGTAGCCAAGCCCGGTCGGGCTGCAGGATTTGTATTCCTGCCACAAAAGGAACCGGGTCACTCCCTTGCGGCGAAGCTCCTTATGGACGTAGTCCCAGTCCGGCAAAGGGCGCTGATCAGCCGGAACTTCCGGTGCCAAAGGAAACAGAAGTTGCTCGAGTTGCTCGTCATCCAAATTGTCGGGCAACGGCCACGATAGCCCAGCAACTGCTGCGCGCCGAAGGTATTCGGCAACCGCGGTACGGCCGACCGAACAACTGGTGGCAATGCACCGCTCGCTGGCTTTGTGGACGTGCTTCAGACGCAAGACTTCACGGATCTTTCGCATGGATAACCTTCCTCTGGGCAACTTGCGCTCCTTTCACTGGTGTTCAGGAAAAGAACGAAATTTGACCCTTGGTTATCCCGCACCGCAACCTCGCAGATCATCTGCTGGGGGTGGCCGCTTTGAGCCGGAATCAGTGGCCGGATTCAGCCGGAATGGGTGGCCGCTTTGGGCCGGAATAGGTGGCCGGATTCAGCCGGAATGGGTGGCCGCTTTGGGCCGGAATACCCAATGCTATCAAAAACAAGTGGCCAACCCCACAATATCGCTTTGGCACGGCCTGATATACCGTCAGTGCATGACCTTGTCCGCATAGTACGGACCTCAATTCTTGTTACTGTGGCATGGATATTTTTTCGTAGTTCTAGCATTTTGGACGCATATCGCTATATTGCGACAGCGATCACCAATCCTTACGGAAACCTATACTACGCGGAGTACTCCAAGGCATTAATGTTGTGTTTGTTTGTCGTATTATTCGAATGGGCGCAACGTACTCGCCAATATGCCCTCGATCTTGACAAATTGCCGATTATGGTGCGATGGATGATCTACTACGCGGCGATTCTCTCAATTGTGGTCTACGGTTCTGTCGGAGAGAACGAGTTTATTTATTTCCAGTTCTAATTTCTTGTTCCATTTGTGATATTCCGGACCCTTGTGCCTCCCAAATATTCCATCCGCCCTGCCTCCGTTGCGGTTACCGTGAGGCAAGCATGGCATAAGCTGATGTTCAAAATCATGTTTTTCGCCGTAATCTCGGGACTCGCATCGCAACAGAGGTTGGTTCTTGAGAACCTCGCCCTTCGCCATCAACTCGACGTACTCCAGCGGAACGCCAAACGCCCTCGACTGAAGCCGTCAGACCGCGCCTTGTGGGCTGTACTGTCCCGGATTCTCCCAGACTGGAAACGCCACACGATCATTGTCCAGCCCGACACAGTAGTCGGTTGCCACCGCGTAGGCTGGCGACTCTACTGGCGATGGCGATCCCGGCCTGGACGAGGCAGCCGCCGGTTTCGGCCGAAGTTCGAGCACGGATCCGCCAGATGTCGTTGGATAATCGATTGTGGGGCGCACCGCGAATCCATGGTGAGCTATTGAAACTCGGATACG
>JAHIVM010000564.1 GCA_018816665.1 Candidatus Zixiibacteriota bacterium | reverse complement strand
TACGACATCCGTTACTCGACATCGATGATCAATTCCGGCAACTGGGATGCCGCCAGCCAGGCGACCGGCGAACCGTCGCCGCAGACGGCGGGTTCCTCGGAATCCTTCACCGTAACCGGACTGAACTCCGGGACCCTGTACTACTTCGCGCTGAAGACGGCCGATGAGGTCCCGAACTGGTCGGGCGTGTCCAACGTCGTAAGCGTCAGTACGTCCGAGGAAACCACACCGCCGGCGATCGTGTCCAACCTTGGCAACGGCGGCGCCACTGCCACGTCGATCATGCTGTCCTGGACCGCCCCTGGCGACGACGGTAACAGCGGAACGGCATCGCAGTACGACATCCGGTACGCGACGTCGACTATCACCGATGCTAACTGGGATGCCGCAGTACAGTTCGACGGGGAACCAGCGCCGAAACCGGGCGGCAGCGTCGAAACCGTCCAGATCAACGGACTCGAGTCCGGCACAACGTACTACTTTGCTCTGAAGACGGCTGATGAAGTGCCGAACTGGTCCGGTCTCTCAAACGTGACTTCCGGTACGACGATGGGCGACGCTACCGCTCCGCAAATAGTCAGCACTCTGACTGCGGGCATGCCGACCGAAACCTCGATCACCCTGCTATGGATTGCCCCGGGTGACGATGGCGCGGTAGGTACGGCCGCCCAGTACGACGTGCGTTACCATACTTCACCGATAACCTTGGCCAACTGGAACATGGCCTCCCGGGTGATCGACGAGGCTGCGCCCAAGGCTGCCGGTACACCGGAGACCCTGACCGTTACGGGCCTGAATTCGAACCGGGCCTATTACTTCGCACTGATGACGGCCGATGAGGTGCCGAACTGGTCTGCCATGTCCAACGTGGCCAGCGCCTCGACCGGTGCCGATATCACTCCGCCCGGAGGCATTGATGACCTGAACGCATCGGGTGGTGAAGTGGAAGGGACGATAGACCTGTCCTGGACCGCCCCCGGCGACGACGGAATGACGGGCACGGCCGCGTTCTACATGATTCGCTACTCGATGGATTCTATAACGGAAAGTAACTGGAACATGGCTTCGATACACTCCAGTCCCCCTCCCACCCTTGAAGCTGGCAACATCCAGACCGCCACAATCGGCGGTCTGGTGCCCGCTCGCCAGTACTACGCTGCTGTCAGAACCTATGACGAGCTGGGGAATCCGTCGGTACTGTCAAACGTAGCGATGGCCGAAGCCACCGTAGACATTATTTCGGGCAATGAGGATCTGGCCGAGCTCCAGTCACCGACCTCCGGCTCGCTGCTGCACACCTCACAGCCGGTTCTCGTGGTTCAGAACGTCGACCCCAACGGCAGCGACTCGTACTTCTTTGAAGTCGCGACAGACTCAGGTTTTTTTGGATTGGTGGCCAGCGGCGAAACCCAGCAGGAACTCGGTTTGACGACGTCCTGGAAAGTTCCCGCCGGCTTGAGTGCTGACCTGACCTATTACTGGCGGGTGGCCACCAACAACGACGGGTACAGCGATGCCTGGAGTTTCAGCGTAGAACCGTTCACCCACGCCTACCCCAACCCGGTGCGTTTTGCCGAGGCTGAAGGGGCAACTTTTACCGATCTCCCCCAAGGCTCGGAATTGGTGTTGCTTTCGATCTCCGGCGATGTGGTAAAGCGGTGGTCGAATACAGCCGGAACCGACATCCAGTGGGATGGTACCAATGACGCCGGAAGCAACGTGTCATCCGGTACGTACCTCTGGTACCTGGCCGATTCCGGTGAAAAAGGTAAACTGGTGGTGATAAGATAGTATAAAGCGTTCGTGACCCAATCACGACAGCGAACCCGCCTCACCCAGGGTACGGGTTCGGTCTTTCAGTCAGCCGAAATCGTGTAGGCTTGCGCCAGCCTCACGCCGCCGCCGGAAGTGCTTCGCCTCCGGTGGCTTTTTTATACAAAAGTTTTGACGATTTCCCGATGAAGCCCCTGGAGTTCGCTGTAAGCCCGGTTGATCTCTTCAATCTTCTGATTCAGCTTTTTCATCAACGCCTGCTTCTCAAGACCGTTCCTGAGAATGATCAGGATATCCTCATTGTCCCACGGCTTTTCTATGTATTGAAACAGGCCGACCTCGTTAATTGCCTTGATCGCGTTTTCCTTGTCGGCATAACCGGTCAGGATGATACGCGGCACTTCCGGCTGCAGATCCCGGACCCTGGCCAGGAACGAAATACCGTCCATCTCCGGCATAAGATAGTCCGACACCACCAGGTCTATGCTGTTATCCGTAATATACGCCAACGCCTCGGCCGCCGAGGTAAACGTCACCACCTCGTATTCCGTTTCCAGGTTGAGAAACGAACTGAGACTGGTCAGCACCATCTCTTCATCATCAACGATAACGACAATATGTTTCGAATCCTGATTTCCCATCTACGTCTCCTGTAATCTCACAAAACCGCCTCGTTTCAGCGCTGGAGGCGCCGACCGGCTGCAATCCGATATTTCTATTAGCAGAAAAACCGGTCAGGAAGCAAGTGCTTCATCAATTAGACCCGGTCCCGTATCATTCTGATTCCAGCTTTCGTGCAATCAAGGCCAATATCCGGACTGCCGGCGGTGGGAGCAAGCAAAAACGCGGCTGCCGGAGCGGATCTACGTCCGTGCCTCAGCGGCCGGTCCGGCCACCTGACGGCTCCGAGCCTATGCGCGAGGCCAGCCCGCGCAATCTGCCGGCCATCTTCTTCAGAACACCCTGTGCAATCTGCACGTGATCGGCCAGGAGATCAATAAAATCCTCCCGGTCAACGCGCAACAGGCGCGTGTGTTCCAGCGCGGTCGCCGTCACCACCGTGGGGCGATCATCGAACAGCGACCAGGTGCCAAACGCGTCTCGGGCCCGGGCGATGGTGATGTCCAGGTTGTTTTGATGCAAACGCACCGATCCTTCCAGTACGAGATACATGGCCACCGCCCGCTCGTTTTCCCGATATATGGTATCCCCCTCAAGAAACTCCACTTCGCGTGCAATTGCTGCCAGGTAGGCCAGTTGCTCGGTGGATACCTGCTCGAAGACATCGACATTTTGCAGCAGGATTACTCTTTCAATGACTGTCAACATAGTTAGTTTTCCGTGCATTTGCGGCGTTCTGCCAACTCACAATCACGCCGAATCGTTGATCGTTGCCGTCCGCTATACGCTTATACATTCCCGGTCGCCTTTCGTCGATCCAGCACCAGGCGGCAAGTCTCACTTACCGTGGGATCGGGGTCTGCTGCCGTCCGCTGCACAAGGCCCCACAATACCCGGTCGTTCTCACTCGGGACACAGTACACAGCACAGGCCTTCAGCCACAAATCATCCCCCTCCAGCAATCGTGCCAGAGCCGCCGACCGATCGGGACGAGATGTTTCGACCGAGCCATCATTCCCGTCCACAGGGAAGGCCCCCGGCTGTGCCTCAATGATCGGAAACAGGTACCGCTTCTCCTGAGCGCTGAGGGTGTTGTCGAGCAGTTCCACCGCGCTCGCCCGCACGGCCCGGTTGCCATCAAGCAACGCCAGGTAGGCATTGTATATGTCCGCCGCCGGATAGCGCAGTCCGAGCAAACGAAACATGCGTTCGAGCGTTTCGTACTTGCGCTCGACCAGGGCTCTCTGGAGCAACCTGCAGGCATCGTCGTCAATCGCACCGTCGTTCACCTGTAGTGCCTGGAGCACGGCGTAGCACCGCCGGCTTTCCTCTACCCATGCCGCAGTCACGCCGGCACGATTAAACCGCAGGTGAGCGAATCCGGACCGCAGCCGATTGAGCGCCCGGATAACCTGGAAACGGAGACGGGAATCAATGCTGCCCAGCAACTCAATGAGTATATCAACCGACTCCTGGTGCGGCATACGCGATATGATTCGGGCAACGGCCGCGCGCACCTTCAGATGAACCGCCGGATCGGTCATGGTGTCCCGCAGGGTCTCCAGTATCTCTGGTCCGTATCGCGTCAGGGCGGTGCTCGCCGCTGCCCGGTATCGAGTATCCGAAAGCAGCCCCAGGAGAATCGAAACGTGACGGGAATCGCACGCCTCCCCCATGGCCCTGATCGCCTCGATCACGACCGCAGGATGTTCATGGTCTATCAGCTGTTCCAGGAAGCGATAGTATTCCGGACGCTTGAGTTTCCCGATTATCCGGGCGACCGCCCGATCCATCTCAACATCGAAGTCACTCGAGGGCATTGCAAAGATGGCATCCGCGTGTTCTTCCAGCAAAGCGTGTTCTTTGCGCCCGCCGTATTCCGCTATACAGTCGATTGTAGCCAGCACAAGCCGTTGATCGTCCTCCCTCAGAAATCTCTCCAACGTCGGCAGCCGTCCCTCGGCATCGTGCCATGCAGCCAAATGGATTGCCTCCCGCCGAACAATGAGATCGTCATCCGCCAGTACCCGGGTCACATCCGGCAGGTGTGCCCTGCCGGCAAATCCGAATATCGTTTGCAGGGCGCCGGTCCGGACGCCCGGATCACGGTGGTCCAGGAGTGCCACCACCGATGACTCTATTTCAGGTGAATGAACCGTCTTGAGCATATCCAGAGCATATGTCACCTCTCTCGCATTGGGACTGCGCAATGACACGGTCAGGGCCCTTACAACCGAGGGATCCGTGATCCCGCCGGTCAGATCGGCGGCATGTATCTCCCGTCGCGCCAGTGCCGCCCGGAACGCGTCGATATACCCCCGGCGGGTGGCAAGCGCAAGTACGAGCCACAGTCCGGCGACAATCATCACAATCAGTGAGATATGGCGCGGCGACAATCCCAGCACCATCGTAAACAACAGCAGCAGCAATCCGGCAATGCCCTGTACGGTGCGATCCACAAACAGGTCGATAAACACCTTCGTGCGTTTTTTCACGGCAAGCGGCACCGGCAAATACAACAGTTCCCGTCCCGTCTTATCCGTGGAATAGCTGAGACTGCCCTCCATCCCCCGAACACATGTTGCCGCCGCAAGTCCCGGAACGGCCAGAAACCACACCGATCCCCCCAGCAGCATCACCGGAAGCAGGAATATAATGCCGCCCACCCCGACCCAGCGCAGCAAACGATACGTTACCAGTAGTTGGAAGATCACCGAAAGCACACTGACCCCGCCGTAGAATGCTCCCAGGAAGGTGGTTAGCTGGTTTTCGTCGGTAAAAGCTTCGGCCGATATCGTTTTGAACTGAAAGTCGACGATGGTCGAACACAGGGTCGTGGCCGCAATGATGCCCACGATCAGCAGTTGGTAGCGGCTTCGCATCACTGTACGGATCACATCCGCCAGCGGACGTTTCCCGCTCTCCCCCTCCGTCTCTGTCCGCGCCTGCTCACCCAGTCCCGGCGGGCGACGTCGCCAGATAGCATCAACGAGCGGAATCGTAGCGAGCAACAAGGCGACACTTACCAGGATAAGGTCGCGCGTGGATATGCCAACCGTCCTGACCAGGAGCGAGGTAATGCCACCACCGGCGATCGCGCCGGCGATTCCCCCGAGTCCCAGAACGACAAACAGTCGTTTCGCCTGGGAAGCGTCAAACACAGCATTGGCCAGCAACCAGAATTGCGACACGGACAAAATGCCAAATATGCTGACTCCTACGTAAAACACGTAAAACACCCAGGGAGCCTGCATACTCAGCAGCCATCGCAGCAGCACGAAACTTGCGACCACACACAGCGTCGCAATTCGAACCAGTCTCTTCAGGTCAAAGCGTCGCCCCGCACCAGAATACATGGCGGTCACAGGCAGCCCCACTAGGGCGATCAGTATGAATACAAACGGAAGTTGATCGGCGCCGAGTTCCGTAAGGAATAGTGAATCACGAGCCGGCTTCAGAAGGTATAGCGCAACCAGGAGAAGGAAGTGATATAGCGCCATCAGGGCGGTCACCCGTGACTCACCCGGCCTGATATCTATATTGGTACCCAGGAGTCGTTTCATGAACTGGTCTGCGCTGATCTCTGTCGACAACCGTTATCGGTCGCGCGATTCTGCGTGGTTATTGTCCAGATCCATAGGCAATTCGATAGTGAACGTGGTGCCTTTGCCTACCTCGCTCCGAACCGATATTGTCCCTCGATGATCCTCAATAATCTGGTAGCAGATTGACAGGCCAAGACCGGTACCCACGCCCACGCCCTTGGTGGTGAAGCCGGGATCAAATATGCGTTTGAGATGGGCAGCATCGATGCCTTTGCCGGAGTCAGCTATCTCGACAACTACCCGGCTGTCGCGGACAAATGTCCGGATTTGGATCGTACCCTCGCCCACTATTGCCTGGCGGGCGTTGTTTAACAGGTTCAGAAACACCTGATTCAACCGTCCGGGATAACAGGCAATCTCCGGGACATCCCCGAAGTCGCGCCTGACAGTAATCCGGTTCTTGATTTCGTGGTGGATCAGCGTCAGCGTATCCTCCAGACCTTCGTGGATATCGGCCTTCTTGAGTTCCGCCTCGTCCAGCCGGGCGAAGCTCCGTAACCGCCGGACGATTGTCATCACACGCTCTGCACCATTGGAAATCACCCGGTTGGCCGAGTCTATGGTATCAATAATCGGTTTCAGATCTGCTGCAATGGGGTGCGAATCTTCGCAGTGTTGGCCGAGCTGCGTCTTCAGCTTCACCACGGCCCGCATGAGGGTATCATGCATACTGTTGATTGCGCCCACCGGCGTGTTGATTTCGTGAGCGATACCGGCAACGAGCAGGCCCAGCGAGGCCATTTTTTCCGACTGAACCAAGCGCGTCTGGGCCTGCTTCAGATCATCCAGCGCCTGCTTAACCTCAGTGATGTCATGCGCCACACCAACCACTTCGACCACCTCGCCGGAGGCACCTCGGATCGGTGTCGCACTGGTCGTCAGCCAACGCCAGGTGCCGTCTTTGCTGCGCAAACGCAAGGGGTCCTCTGCAGCCTTGTCCACAGCGGCAAAGCCAGATGCAATCCAGGCCCGGCTGCGCTCCAGATCATCGGGATGAACCCAGTCCGTAAACCGGCTGCCGCGCCAGTCATCGGCGGTGTGACCGGTCAGCTCCGTAAACTTTGGTGACAGGTACGTCATTTTGCCGTCCGGCGTGACCGAATATATTATCTCGTCGGCATTCTCCACAAGACCGCGGAAGCGCTGCTCTTTGAAACGCAACTCCTCTTCGGTATTCTTGCGCCGGGTAATGTCATACATGCCGCCTATGACTACCGGCTGGGAGCCGAGCGAGGTCACCACCAGGGAACACAGACACCACACCTCGGATCCGTCCTTGCGACGTATACGGGTCTCAAACCCGTGCACGACTCCGTCCCTCTCAAGAATGGCGTGCAGGCGTTCCTGATCACCGGAATCCTGAAGCAGTTCCGGGATCGCCGTGTCGAGCAGTTCCTCCCGGGAATACCCCAGTAACTGGGCCAGGTGATCGTTGGCATACAGCACGTGGCCGTCGAGGCGCGTCATGATCCAGGGAATCGGCGAGGCATCGATCATCGTGCGCATGTGCCGGTGGGCGTCACGCATGGCAGTGACATCACCGAAGTAATACACTCGACCGACTTCGTTGCCGCCGTCGTCGCGCACAACTATGGAATCAATGAATACCACCCTCTCCGGCGACCTGCGAAGATTCAGGGCCGATGCAAACATCTCAATCGGGTTTGATTCGATTTCACTGTGTGATTTCTGGCTCCGGGCCAGCTCGTGGATACGATTCCTGAACGCCGCCTCATCGGTAAACTGGGAAGCCGCACGCTCGACGAAGCTATCAAACGGCATCCCGATGATAGCCTCGGTCGGCATCTCCAGGAAGCGGCTCAGACTGTTGTTGACGATGCTGATAGAGCGATCGGTCCCAACCAGGACAATCGGATCGGCCGATGCATTCAAAATCGCCCGCACCTCGTCGTGCTTTTTCTGCACCGCTTCCTGAGCGGTCAGCAGATCAACATTGGCCCGGGCCAGTTCGATCGTGCTGTTCTCCAGTTGCACCGCTTTGGCCTTCAGTTCCTGCTCCATGCGAACCTGATTGGAGATGTCCCGCGCCACACCGTCGATGCGCACCGGCTTGCCCTCGTCATCCCAGGTCAGGTGACGGTTCACTTCCAGGTGCTTCTCCTGACCGAATTTCGTCCTGATCCGAAACCGCATCGGCCGCAGATCACATTGGGGGTTCTGTATTACCTCGGTGACCATGGCATCAAACGACGCAGCATCATCGGCGTGAATGATGTCCCGAATCTGCATACCGATCAGTTCCTGAACCGTATACCCGGTAATCCGCTCGGCCGCAGGACTTACATCTATCAGGCGACCGGAGGGATCTGCGGAAAAGATGAGATCCGGCACGTTT
>JAHIVM010000563.1 GCA_018816665.1 Candidatus Zixiibacteriota bacterium | reverse complement strand
ATACGGCCACCTATCAGGTGACCGTATATCCGGGGCGGGATGTTGCTATTGACATCATCTTCCCCGCCGATCTCTGGTAACAGCAAATCGCTGCCCGGCTCTTACTCGATAGCCGATTCCCTTGTCACCAGTTGAATCCCGCGCTTTTTGAGCTGCGGCAGAAACAGCGACGGTTTCACGGCCAGTTCCTGCGGTACCACGCCGCGCACTTCCACCTGACCGGCCGCAGCCATCCACGCAATCATCGCCGCCGGAAAAGCCGTGGTGCGCATCATCGCGGTCAAACCGGTGCGAGTATCCTGGCGATCGACAATCTCGTACACCAGGCGTTTTTTGACCCCGCCCAGGTCCCCTTCCAGGGTCACCCGGACCAAGACCATATCCAGATCGGCGAAACTCAGATTCTGGTCCAGAACCGCCTTGAGCACCGAACGGGGCTCCACCTGTATACCGTCGACCGTCACCGGCTTGCGTGAGGCCAGCCCGATTTCCAGCATCGGCCGGAACAACTGGCAATGCCCCGGATAACGAATTGTTTTGTAGTCCAGAAAGTTGAGTTGTCCGGCATAGGTATCGGGCAGAGTCGAGGTCCCCCCGGAAGTGTAAAAGGCCTCAAACTGCCCCAGCCCCTCGAACTCAAGTTGTTCAACCGCCGTCATCGGGTTGACTGTCTTCTGTTTGCCGTCTTCAATGATGACGCAGGGCTCCCAGTACTCGTTGATCAAACCCTCGGCGGAAAACACCATCATGTAGTTCAGGGGCGGACGCGGTGACTGCGGCAGGCCGCCAACCCTGATCCTGACCGAATCAACCCTGTCGAACTTCGCCATACCGTCGGCCACCATAATCGAGACCATGCCCGGCGCCAGCCCGCAGTCCGGCACCACCAGGACGTTGGCCGCGGCAGCCTCGTCGTTCATTTCCCGCTGCGACTTAACAACATCGTTATTGCCGCCAAGATCAACCAGGTGACAGCCCGCCTCGATAGCACAACGGGTGAGACCGATATTATACCGGTACGTTACGCACGAAACAGCAGCGTCATATCCCCGTAACGCCGAGACTACGCCCTGTTCGTCACCGGCATCCAGCCCTGCCGCAACACCCTTGCCGTAACCGTACTGCTCGGCTATTCGAGTCGCCAGTGACTCATCGATATCAAACACACCTACCTGTTCAACTTCTTCCACCCGGGCCATATCGTGTACGGCAGCCCGCCCCATCAGACCGGCACCAATAACTGCAAGCTTCATTACAAAAGTCCTCCTGTTCGATCAGGATATAAACACAGTATCGCCGTCTTTGGCAAGATACAACCGCTCGATGATACCATGATTTCCGGCGGTAAGATTCCCGAGGGAAATACCGATCAATAGGGTGTAGGAGAAGTCACCGGGGAAGAGAACCGTTATGGCGAAAAGCGCGCTGACAATTGATGACGACCTCAAAACCGCGAACATCAGCCGGGATCTCAAGGAAGAGATCACGCTGATCCGCCGTTTGAAACCGTATATCGGTCAATGCCTGACCATGAACCATGACATCAACAACCCGCTTTCCGGAATACTCGGCTATGCCGAATTCATTCTAAGCGAGGGAGACGCTCTCACCGAGGATCAACGCAGCGGACTCGAGCATATCCTGAAATGCGGTGAACGGATCAAGCATATTGTGGAAAGCCTCGGCGACCACAAACTGGCCCTGGCCGAGAAAATCGATCTGGAGTCCATCACTTCAGCATACAAAGCGTACGCCAACCGCGTCGACTAGATCAAATGGAAGGCCTTACGGAGGAACCACTCCAGGGCCAGTAATCCGACAAACAGCAGCAACAACCAGAGCTTTCCCCACAATATAATCTCACCGCCTGTCGTTTCCGTCACCCGGTCGGTCGTAACTGATTCGAGGGCGGTCTCAAACTGATTGAAGGTCGCGTACCGGCCACCCGTACCACGCGCCAGCGCCATCAGTGTACCCGGGTCGCCGCGCTGGTCGAATTCCTCCAGCGAAAACGTCTCAATCTGGATTCGCCCCTCGCGCCGTTTAAGCAAGCTACCATCCTTTTCGAAGGACCCCGTGTAGCGGTAGACTCCCGGCGACGGTTGATCGAACTCCGCCTGATACCGGCCCTCATCGCGCAGAATCAAATCCGCCTCCAGCGTGTCGCCGGTGACTTCCGAGACCAACTGCACCAGACCGGTGACATTGGGAATCGGACGGTACCCCTGATCAAAAGCCAGACCCTCAAAACGAACCGGCTCGCCCCGACTGAACACTTCCTTTTCCGGAGAGATGCGAACCGGATCGAAATCCTCCTGAACAGTCAGCCAGGTGGTCGTACCATCCAGAAATCGTCCGTACAAAGCGGCATCGCCACCGTAGCCCAGCGCCGCAAACTTCCACGGCCAGTACGGCAGAGCCGCTGAGGCAATAACTTTGCCCGGGCCGACCCGCCGATACCCCAGCACCGGCAGACGGGCACCGAACTGACCGGCTACCCCGGCATATGCCAGCACCACCCCCCGGGGAGAAACTTCCGGACAGGGTACCAGCACTTTGAACGGCGGCAACTCAGACCAGACCTCCCGAATACCGGCCCGATCGTCGGCCAGACGTACCGACGGATGAAACAGACTGCTTTCTTCCGGAACGCCCTGAACATCCAGAAACCGCACCGGCGTTCGAGTAGCCTGCCAGAAGGGCAACAACTCGTTCAGCCAGGGTTGTGGTCCGGCCGCGGCAAACTGTTCGCCCATTAGAATCCAGACCCCACCGCCACGATCTGAGAGATAGGAAGCAAGTACATCCTTGCGTGACTCCAGCCTTTGAGGATCGGGATCATACAAAATCACAAGATCAAAGCGGTTTAGCTCGGCCTGCCGCGACGGAAACGCGCCGCGCAGATTACCGGATTTGCTGCCCGACGCCAGCAGGGTCACATCAAAGCGATCGGACTGCTCCAGGAACCGTCGCAGAAAACCTGCCTCGTAGTCCGGTCGATCGGCAACCAGCAATACCGACACCCGGCTCTTGAGCACTTTGACCGCCACCGTCCGGCTGTTGTTGTCGGCAATGCTTTCGGATTGCAGGACGGGGATGCGTATTGTAAGAAGCTTCTGTCCCGGTTCCGTCGGCGCATATTGCAGCGTAACATCTCCGAAGCCTCCCTCTTCCGATACCTGCAAACGGGTCGAGGTCAAGGTCCGGCCTTCCTCGGTCAACTGGACCTCAATAGTCTGACCGCCGGCGCGATCCCACGCCAGCCGGACTTTGACTTCGGCCGGCTGCCCCACAAACAACACCGGATTGACATCAACCTCAGAGATACTGACATCGAAGTCGCCGGTATTGGCGGCCAGGTTGACGGCCAGTATCGGTGAACGCAGACCGGTCACAGCTTCGGCCGGACGACGTCCCGCATTGGAGTTGCCGTCGGAAAACATCAACCAGTGATCCGCCGGTTCCGCGAGCAAGCGACGGTCCAGTTCCTGGACCGACTCGCCCAGGGCCGTACGATCTCGGGAAAGCTGCTCGGGGTCGCTGCTCAGGATGTCGGCAAAATAGTACGTCGAGACATCGACCTGCCGCGAAAGCTGCTCGAACGCCGGGGTGGACAGCAGTGAATCCAGACGAGCTCGACGCGTCAGACCGTTCTCCTCCCGTTCCATGCTGAGAGACCGATCCAACAACAGCGCCACCCGGGACTTGCGCTCGAACTGGCGGGTGTAGCTAATTACCGGTTCGAACAGCGCAGCAACCAATACGAGGACGGCAATTGCGCGAATGGTGCCGAGCAAAACGCGTATCGGCAAGGATGTCGGGGGATTGGTACGGAAATAGAGCCAAACCGACAACGCCAGCAACACTATCGTGGCCAGCGTAACCAGCATCGGGGTACCGGTCAGGAATTCTACGGAGAAGCTATTATAACCGAACATTATCTCTCATTATACAGCGGATAGAGAGGGTGGTTTCCCGACCGGGCACCGGCTCAAACATCGCCGACATCCCCAAAGGCAATCAGGAGGCCCGGGAAACCGTGTAGCGAACAATATCCGAAAGAGCCGAGGCATACCCGGAATTGCCGATCGAACCGATGGAATCGATAGCCTGTTCGCACAATTCTGATGCCCGACGGTAGGCATAATCGATACCGCCGTTCTCGGTGATGAAGGTATGGACGCGCTCAAAGGATTCCATATCCTTCCGCTTCCGAAGCATATCGATAATCTCTTTGCCCGAGGCCTCATTCACTTTCTTGAGTGAGTATATCAAAGGCAGAGTAACTTTGCCGCTCAGAATGTCGTTGCCCGGCTCTTTACCGGTCACTTCGGAATCACCCTCAAAGTCCAGGAGATCATCGGCTATCTGAAAGGCGGTACCGATGCTTTCGCCGAAGTTGGCGAATCGCTCCCGCTCGGAGACGTCGCGACGGGTCAGGATAGGTCCGGTTTCGCAGGATACGGAAAACAGAGAGGCCGTTTTGTCGGCAATTATCTCAAGATACTCCTCTTCGGACAGGGCGTAGTTTTCCGTTTCTTCAATCTGGCGCAGTTCACCCACCGAAACCCGTTCCGTGGCCCGCGAAATGGCCTGGACCAGTTCGATCGACCCGGTATCCACCATGACCCGAAACGCCTTGGCGAATATGTAGTCACCCATGAGTACGGAGATCAGGTTCTTCCACTTGTAGTTGACCGTTTCCTGACCGCGCCGAAGATCGGACTCATCAACAACATCGTCATGCAACAGCGTGGCGGTGTGAATCAGTTCGATGGACAATGAGGCATCCACCGAGGCATCAGTGAAATTGTCCGCCGCCCGCGACGACAAAAACAGGAAAGCCGGGCGAATGCGTTTGCCTCTTGACTTGAGCAGGTGCCGGGCGATCGATGATATCAGCGGAGAATCACCCCGCAGGCAGTCATGCAGT
>JAHIVM010000562.1 GCA_018816665.1 Candidatus Zixiibacteriota bacterium | reverse complement strand
TCAGAATAGCCGCTGTCGTTAAGCATATTGACTTCAAGCGTTTGTTTTTCATGCTGCTTGGGCTGGGCCTTTTCGTTGGTATGTATGTCGCGCCGCCACTGCCGGACGCAATCGATCCGGGCGGCAAGCACTTCGTGCTGACCCCTCAGGCGCAGGGTGCTCTGGCGATTTTCCTCCTGGCGGCGGTCTGGTGGGTGTTTGAGGTAGTGCCGATCGGTGTCACCAGTATCGTCATCGGTATCACCCAGGCGCTGCTGCTGATCCGTGACCCCGAAACCGCCTTCGGCGACTTCATGGCACCGTCGGTCTGGTTCATCATAGGGTCAATCGTGATCGGTCTGGCCTTTACGCGTACCGGACTGACCAAGCGTCTGGCGTACAAGATGCTCACCCTGGTGGGCGAGAAAACCAGCATGATCTACCTGGGCTGCTTTGTTATGACCGCGGCCTTCACGCATATCATGGCTCACACGGCGGTGGCGGCATCGATATACCCGCTGCTCATGGCCATATATGCCCTGTACACGGACGAGACCAAGCCCACGAAATTCGGCAAGGGTCTGTTCATGGGGATGGCGTTTACGGCCGGTGCCGGAAGCGTTATCACCTTGCTCGGCGCAGCGCGCGGCGCCGTGGCGATCGGGTTCTTCAAGGATATCGTGGGGCAGGAGATTACGTTCTTCGAATTGACCTATTACATGTTTCCCCTGGGCTGGGTAATGATCTTTCTGCTCTGGGGCTTTTTCATGCTCGTGTACAAGCCGGAGAAGAAGGTTATCCCCGGGCTGCGGGATAGGGCCAGGGCGTTGAACGCCAAACTGGGCGGCATGAGCGGCACCGAGATTCTCACCATAGTGATCGTCGGACTGACCATTGCGACAATGAGCCTTCGCTCCGTCATCCCGGTTCTGGAGCCGCTGAACAAAAGCGCCATCATCATGGTGTCGACCGTGCTTTTCTTCCTCTTCAAGATTCTGACGATAGAGGATCTCGAGAAGATTCCGTGGAATATTGTTCTGCTCTTCGGTGGGGCCATGAGCATTGGTTTCTGTCTCTGGGATACCGGTGCGGCGGAGTGGCTGGCTATCAACTGGCTGGCGCTGTTCCAGGATGCGCACTGGTTCCTGTTTGTCATCGGCATCGCGTTTTTCGTACTGGTCATGACCAACCTGATCATGAATGTCGCGGCTATCGCCATTTGTTTACCGGTGGCCCTGGTTATCGCGCCGTACCTGGGTGTGGCGCCCGAAGTCATCCTGTTTGCCTCGCTGACCACGTCAGGTATGCCGTTCCTGCTGCTGGTGGGCGCCGCGCCGAATGCAATCGCCTATGAAAGCAAACAGTTTACATCGGGCGAGTTTTTCATGAAGGGTATTCCGGCCAGTATCCTCCTGATGGTTGTGCTGGCGATCTTTATCTGGTTCATCTGGCCATGGATGGGTATGCCGTGCCAGGTGGGCGGGTGATGATTGCCTGCAGGTAAGTGTGCGGTCGGTTGACGGTTTGTCGACCGACCGTTTTTTTAGCCGGTCCGGGGCGGCTCCGGTGGTGGGTCTTTCAGCCCGGTGACGGGGCTGGGATCGGTTCAAGAAGCAGTCAGATTCGGCCCCTTTCGGGGTGTTTTTTTTGCCCTCAATCGCCTCCTTGGCATCAACCCGATTTCACAATTGTAACTCGATGGTATACAACAGTATAAGGGCGCCTGTGCGCGGTCTTTTTTGTTGATTCGGAGGGGTTTGTTTTGTACTATACAGGCTGCAATAATTGGCTGTTGATCCGACCCCAAAAAGGGACTTTTCTCCTATGTCGATAGAACGACAACGAATCGAAACGATCTTCCTCGAGGAGGAGATGAAATCCTCCTACCTCGACTACTCCATGTCCGTCATCACAAACCGGGCGCTGCCGGATATTCGCGACGGCCTGAAACCGTCGAACCGTCGCATCCTGGTCGCCATGAACGATTTGCGTCTGGCCCCCGGTAAGGCGCACAGAAAGTGCGCGAAAATTTGTGGTGATACCTCCGGTAACTACCACCCCCACGGCGAACAGGTGGTGTATCCCACTCTGGTTCGCATGGCGCAGGATTTCAACATGCGCTATCCGCTGGTCGACGGCCAGGGGAACTTCGGGTCTATCGATGGTGACGGTGCGGCGGCCATGAGGTACACGGAAGCACGACTGACCCCGATAGCCATGGAGATGTTGGCCGATCTCGAAAAAGAGACGGTCGACTTCATGGACAACTACGACACCACTCTGAGAGAACCGACTGTCTTGCCGGGGCGGTTTCCCAACCTGATCTGCAACGGGACGTCGGGAATCGCGGTGGGCATGGCGACCAATGCACCGCCGCACAATCTGCGCGAAATCGGAGAGGCGCTTATACGGGTGATCGACGATCCTGACTGCACCAACGATGATCTCATGGAGTTTGTCCCGGGTCCGGATTTTCCGACCGGTGGTATTATCAACGGTCAGGCTGGTATCCGTGAACTGTACCGAACCGGCAAGGGTCATATTTCGCTTCGTGCCAAGGCGATGGTCGAACACATGCGCAATAAGGAAGCCATCATTGTAACCGAGATCCCGTTCCAGGTGAACAAGTCGAACCTGCTGCTCAAGATTGCCGATCTGGTGCGCGACAAGCGGATTGACGGCATTTCTGATCTTCGGGATGAGTCGGATCGCGACGGCATGCGTATTGTGGTCGAACTGAAACGTGATGCTCAGACCGATGTTGTGCTCAACCAGTTGTACGCGCACACTACGATGCAGACCACGTTCTCGGCGATCATGCTGGGACTGGATCACGGGGTGCCGAAAGAGCTGGCTCTGCGCGAAGTGCTGCAGTCGTTCGTTGATCACCGTCACGAAGTCATCGTGCGTCGCACCACCTACGATTTGCGCAAGGCCGAGGAGCGCGCGCATATTCTCGAGGGGTACAAGATTGCGCTGGACAATATTGACGCCATCATTGCGCTGATCAAAAAGTCCAAAGATACGCCGACGGCGAAAAAGAATCTGATGAAGAGCTTCAAGCTCTCTGACATCCAGGCCACGGCTATTCTCGAGATGCGTTTGCAGCGTTTGACCGGCCTGGAACGCCAGAAGATTGAAGAAGAGTATCTGGCCCTGATCAAGCGCATTGCCGAACTCAAGGCGATTCTGGAATCCCGCGATTTGCGGATGCAGATCATCAAGGACGAGACGAAAGAACTGGTCGAGAAATACGGCGACAACCGGCGCACCGAAATTCAGGATGCCGCGGAGGACCTGACGGTTGAGGATTTGATTGCGGAAGAAGAGATGGTGATCACCATATCGCATCTCGGTTACGCCAAGCGCCTGTCGGTATCGGCGTATCGACGTCAGCAGCGCGGCGGCAGGGGCGTGATCGGCATTGAGACGAAGGAAGAGGACTTTGCCGAACATCTGTTCATAGCCTCGACTCACGACTATATCCTGTTTTTCTCGAACAAGGGCAAGTGTTACTGGGTGAAGGTGCACGGCATCCCCACGGGTGGTCGTCTGGCGAAGGGTCGTCCCATTGTCAACATGTGCCAGATTGAGAAGGGTGAGTCGATCACGGCTTTCTGTAAGGTTCGCGAATTTTCGCCGGACAAGTTCCTGGTCATGGCGACCCGAGCGGGTATTGTCAAGAAGACGGCTCTGGATGCCTTCTCAAACCCGCGAAAAGCGGGTGTGATTGCCATGAACATCCCGGAGGGTGATGAGCTGATTGAAGCGGCACTCACCGACGGCACTTATGAGATTGTGCTTGGCACCCGCAAAGGCATGGCCATTCGCTTCCCCGAGGATAAGGTCCGGGCCATGGGCCGCACCGCGTACGGCGTCAAGGGCATCAACCTGGCCGAGGGTGACCGGGTTGTGGGCATGGTTGCGGTGGGCCGCGACAGTTCACTGCTGGTCGTCACCGAAAACGGCTATGGCAAACGGACCTCAATTGAGGACTACCGAGTGACCAACCGGGGCGGCAAAGGGATCATCAACATCAAGGCTTCCGAGCGCAACGGCGAGGTGGTGTCGATAAAAGAAGTTCTGGACACCGATGAGTTGATCCTGATTACCAAGAAGGGTATCGCCAATCGGCAGGCCGTGGATCAGATATCGGTAATTGGTCGCAACACCCAGGGTGTGCGCCTGATCAATCTCGGCAAGGGGGATCTTGTCACCGATGTCGCCCGGGTGGTGAAAGAAGAGTAACCGCGAACGTATCGCGGGGCAGACGGGGCGGCTGAGGGAACTCGGTCGCCCCGTTTTTATTGACTTCCCTGGTGCGTACAGCAACCCTGGTGACAGCCGGGCGTACGACAATTCGGGGGCGGCGGTGTAACGTGAGGAGGTAAGGTGTGGCGGAACATGTGTGCCCCTGGTGGATGGGGTATCTGCTTATTCTCCCTTTGCGGCGATTGTACGAAAACCCGACCCGTATTCTGGGGCCGTTCGTGGAGCCCGGCATGACGGTACTGGATGTTGGCTGTGCGATGGGTTTTTTCAGTCTGCCGCTGGCCCGTCTGACGGGGGAGAATGGTCGTGTAGTGTGTGTTGATCTGCAGCCAAGGATGATTCGCACGCTGGAACGTCGGGCAAAACGAGCCGGACTCGTTGACCGAATTGAGTCGCGAGTGTGTACCGAGACGAGTCTCACGGTTGAGGATATGACGGGGGAGATTGACTTTGCCTGTGTCTTTCATGTGGTGCATGAGGTTCCCGATGCCTCGGTGCTGATGGCTGAGTTGTACGAAGTGTTGCGGACCGGTGCCCGAATGCTGGTGGCGGAACCGGCCGGGCACATATCGGTGGCTGAGTTTGCGGTCACGGTGGCACTGGCCGAGGGGGCCGGGTTCGAGATTGAGGCACGACCGGTTCTGAAGCGATCTCACGCGGTTCTGCTTTGCAAGCCGAGCAACCCCGGCTGAGCCTCCCCGGTCTGGTGAGCGGCCTCCGAGATTGCCTGCAACATGGGCGAACATCTGTCGTAGCTGTGATAATCTCTGAGTGCCGGAGCGCCGTTCGATTGCGGTCGGGAGCGTAACCGGCTATATTCCGCGATCTGGATTGAGAGTTACGACCGCAACGAAGGAGACCTCCATTATCTATTCGGGCTGCAAGAAGAAGACATCGGGATGCGGTGAGGGCGCCCTATGATCCCGTTCGGGGGCGAGCTGGCGGCTCTCACGACCGCCATCTGCTGGTCGTTCACGGCGATATTTTTTTCCGAGGCGGGTCGACGGATCGGTTCGTTTCGGGTCAACGCGATGCGTCTGATTCTGGCCGTCGCGATTTACACGATTATTCTGCTGGTGACAACGGGGCGACTGTTTCCCGAGGATCTCAATTCGCGCCAGGTGCTCTGGCTGGCACTGTCGGGGTTGATCGGCCTGGTTATCGGCGATGGCTGCGGTTTCAAGGCGCTGGTCATGATCGGCCCCCGTCTCACCACCCTGTTGTGGGGGACGGCACCCATCATGGCGACCGCGATCGCCTGGGTGTTCCTGGGGGAAACACTCCAGATCACCCAGATTCTGGGGATAGCCGTCACCGTGGGCGGTGTGTCCTGGGTGATCGCGGAACGTCGGTTTACAGGAAACAACCAGTTTAACCTCGCGATCGGTCACCCGGACGCGGGATCCTTGCTGCGGGGCGTGTTGCTGGGGCTGCTGGCGGCCCTGGGCCAGGCAACCGGGCTGGTGCTCTCAAAGCACGCTATGCTGGACTGCGGCGGGACCATGGACGCGCTGCCGGCCTCGTTTTTGAGAATGCTGTCCTCGATGATCATGATCTGGTTGTTTGCAGCGCTGCGCGGCAAATTTGTCGATACTATCAGGGGATTCCGCGACAGCAAAGCTTTGCTGTACGCCGGAGGCGGGGCGTTTTTCGGCCCGTTCCTCGGAGTCTGGACATCGTTGATTGCCGTCAAGTACATTGCGGCCGGCATTGCGGCAACGTTGAATGCCACAACTCCTGTTTGGATTATTCCAAACGTTGTGCTATACTATAAGGAACGAGTAACGTCGAGAGCAATTTTGGGGGCAATTGTGGCAGTTTTGGGGGTCGCGCTGCTAATAATTGGTGATGAAATTCTTAGATCAATCTGAACTGACGGCCGTGCTGAACGGCAGGCTGGCAGCCACACGCGAGCAACGACTTGTTGGGTCCACAAAACGATGGGATCCCGGCTATGTTGATATCGTGCGTTTTTT
>JAHIVM010000561.1 GCA_018816665.1 Candidatus Zixiibacteriota bacterium | reverse complement strand
TGTATCCGGAGTAACTTCCGGCAGTCCGCCGATATACGTGCCATGCTCATTCCAGAACCGGCAGTGCGCGGCGTCCATTGGCAGGTTAAGATAGGTCGAACGCACCGCCTGCGTATCCGGGACCATGAGCGCCCGGCTGCCGAGGTGAATCAGCGGCGCATACGAAGTCGGCAAAATGCAACTGACTGTTCCGGGCGTTTCCAGATCATCTGCCACGGCCACAATTCGAACGTCGCTGCCGTCGCCCGACGGAGAAGTGACTCTCACGATCTCCCAACCCGAGAGCAGAGTTCCGACAGTATCAAACACAACTCCGGTCCGTTCCATCGGATCGATAGTGATGTAGTCCCAATCATCGTACCAACCGACCTCTGTTGAATCCAGACAGAACTGGCCATCGGCCACGTTGCACTTCCAGTAGGCCGTATCAAAAACGATAATCGTTTCGGTGGTGAAGCGGGCAATGTCGTCTCGATCCGCGCTGAACCAGATATCGAAACCGCAGACGATGCTTCCGAAAAGATCAAGATTGACTGTCGCCATGGAATCGGGCTCCTGGCCCGGGTCGGCGTCGACGAGTGGCAGGACCACCTGCAGGGGCGACGGCTGTGCATACGAGGTTCCGCCGGCATATGTGACAATTGCCATGATAATGATCAGCATCCTGATTGTAGCCACGACGTAAACACGCATATCTTTCTCTCCCCGTGTCCGAGCGTAGTGCCCCTGTTCGAAGACAGAGGCTCTCTGTTACTGTCGGTCCTGCAGGGCCGGGGCCTTACGGTCCCCCGCCCATGCAGACCGATCGTCGACCTCATAGGCCGGATGTTTGTTGCGAGGGCGGGACCCTATTCCCCCCGCCCCCGCGGCCGCAAGCGCCTACCGCAGCCAAAACTGTCAGCCGGCACTTCGCATCTACAGTTCGCAGACCAGTTCTCGAAAGTCGATCATCAGGTGGGCGATCAGCGCAGTCAGGTCCGCTATATCTACAAGACCATCGAGCGAACTATCGACATCCCCAAGAGCGGGAACGCTCAACGGCTCGAAGGTGATCATCAGGTACGATATCATCCTCGTAAGATCCGAGACGTCAACGCTGCCGTCCAGGCTACCGTCAATGTCACCACACACGGGCTCCACCACGGTCAGCGAACCACCTTGGGTACCAACGAGTGCCGTGTCGATTATTACGTGAGGAGACTCCTCTATGGCAACCGAATCGTACGGTTCCCATGCCGCCACCTGCTCGTAGTCCAGACAGCTATCGCCGCTCCATGATACACACTGAAAATAGCTTGTGTCGATCACCATGACCGTTGAGTACCCTATCTGCTGACCATCGGGTCGCACAAACTCGAACAGCTGGGGCAACATGAGCGGTATTGCCAGACTGACGGTGGGGCCGGCAAAGGGATCAGGTTCCGATTCAACATCGAGTAGCAACCGGAACAGAGGAGCCAATCCATCCTGGGGCGGAATCGCCTTGTCAACCGTGCCCCCAATCCCGTTGGTAATGGCGATCACTTTCAGATCAGTATACTGGCCACCGAGCGACTGTACTTCCAGGATCTCCCATCCGGCACACAACGTCCCGACCGTATCAACCGTCGGTTGAAACACGGCGATACCGGGCCGGTCCATTTGGATCCACAATAGGAATGCAGCCACTGAGTCAACATGATTCGTCATGTACACGTCGACAGAGACGTGCTGTTGGCCGGGAACTCCATTCGCGTGGGAGATGGAGACTTCGAGTTCTGGAAGGGCGCTCACCGATGGCGCCAGACAGAGGAATACAGCTACCAAAACCCGAACCAACATCCCCACGGACTTGCGGCGCAGGCGTAAGCCCATGCTACCTCCGGGAGAAAATACTTGATTCTTTTGACTTCAGTTAGCTGTTAGTGATAGACGTGACCTAATGTTGGTTTGTCCGTTACGTCGGTACGCTTACCTGTGCGTCCTGTTCACACTGCATCAGTGACCATAAAGTATACATCCCCCGGTTAGTTTTGCCAAGACTTTTTTTGCGCGACCATAGAATACATTTCTTCGTGGATCGCTAGCGTCCAGTATCGCCGGGCCGCGCCGGTTGCGGTCCCCCGTCCCGGCACGGGAATCGATTGGTTGGATGCTTGCGCCGGATACCGATCGAAACCGCATCAGTCCTTTTCAAACTTGAGGATGACATCAAAACCGGCTTCCTCGGCATTGCCCTCGGTGAGCTGCAGATAAATCAATCGAGTGAGCTGGTATTCCAGGGTCACAATCTCCGGCTCCAAATCGTCGCTGGAGGATTTGCCAAAACTTCGCTGATAACTCATGAAAAGATCAGGCGTCAGATACTTGCCAACAACGATAGCCGCGCTTTCCAGATCTCCGCCCGCCTTGATCTCCATGACGTCCATATTGAGACGGTTGCCCAGGGCCCCGGCCAGTTGGCCGGCGAGCAACTTGGCAGCCACGCCGCCGGCAACTTCCCCGGCGCCTGAGCCCCCCGAAATCGATGTTTGCTGTCCCTGACTGAGGTCGTCAAGACTACGGCCAAACACAATGTACGAAACGGCATCCCCCTCGGCGATTTCAGTACCATCAAGAGAAAACACAATCTCCGGCGTCTCGGCCGTGCCGGTGACATTCAGACGAAGGTTCTTTTTCTCTTTGGTCGGCGTCCGCAGAACATACACCGCCTCGATATCCAGGGTCGGGTTAAAGTAGGAGTCCCCCTGGAAGATGACCATGCCTCGTTTAACATTGAAACGTCG
>JAHIVM010000560.1 GCA_018816665.1 Candidatus Zixiibacteriota bacterium | reverse complement strand
GCTGGCCTTGTCTCTCTGCCGGGAATGCGCCGAGGCGCGCGGGTTTCACTCGCCGCTGGACAATATCCCGTTTCCGCTGGCCGAAATCCTGTCCGGTCTGGCCAACAACACACCGGCCAAACCGCACAGTGAGCCGGTTGAAAACCTCGAATGCAAACGTTGCGGCCTGACCTTCGAGCAATTCACCCGCCAGGGGCGATTCGGCTGCGGGGAGTGCTACTCGGCCTTTCGTTCACGGCTCGAAAACATCATGCGCAAAATCCACGGTGCCTCGCTGCATCGCGGTCGCTCACCGGAGCTGGTGAAGACGGAAGGCAGCGGCGACAGGCTGCCGATCAAGGAAGAAGAACGGCTCGAATCCGAACTCAGAAACGCCATCAATGGCGAGGATTTCGAACGCGCCGCCGAACTGCGCGACAAGCTCAGAGCGGCCCGGGAGAAACTCGGAGTCGAAAGCTAAGCACGGGAGTAAAGGTTTGGGTACCATGTTCGACGAAATGGCGAAAACACCGGCAGCGTGGCTTTCCGGAACCGGCGAGGAATCCCTTGTTGTTCTGTCAACCCGGGTCCGTCTGGCTCGAAATGTGGCCGGTTGTAATTTCCCCACCGCGGCCGACACCGAAACGCGTAACCAGATCGTCAGTTACTTCGATTCGGCCCGGACCCGGTGTGAGCTTTTTGCCGAGGGACAATATTACAAGGCTCCCGATGTTACCACGCTCGACCGGGACTTCCTGGTGGAACGTCATCTGATATCGCCCGTATTCCTCAACGGTGAACTGTCCAAGGCCGTGTTGATCAGCCCCACCGAACGGGTATCTATCATGGTGAACGAGGAAGATCACTTCCGTATTCAGGCTCTGTCATCGGGTCTTGATCCCCAGGGGTCGTACGACCTCGCCATGAAATACGAGTCGGCCCTGGGACAGAATCTTGAATTCGATTACGATATGGACTTTGGGTATCTCACCGCCTGTCCCACCAATGCCGGAACCGGCATGCGGGCATCGGTGCTGATCCACCTGCCGGGTCTGGTTCTGACCCGGGATATAGACCGAGTGATTTCGAGCATCACCCGAAGCGGCCTGATCGTGCGCGGCTTCTACGGTGAAGGCTCCGATGTTCTGGGGAACCTGTTCCAGGTTTCAAACCAGAACACCCTGGGACTTTCGGAGAAGGATATCCTGTCCCAGATCGACCGTGTCGCACGGGAGATTATCGAGGAAGAGGCGAAAGCCCGGGAACGGCTGATCGACGAAGCGGCTGACATGATTGAGGATAAGATCTGGCGGGCATTTGGTATTCTGAAACACGCCCGCGTTCTTACCAGTGATGAAGTCATGAATCTGCTGTCGGCGGTTCGTCTGGGCCATGCCATGAAAATCATCGATTTTCTGGACATCTCCCTGATTAACGAAATACTCCTGCTCTCTCAGCCGGCGCACCTGCAGAAGTACTACGGTACCGAAATGGACACGAACCGTCGAGACTTCGTGAGAGCGCAGATGGTACGGGAGAAGCTGCGGAACACAGGTCCGTAAGCGGGTGTTGTGCGAGTGCGGATTGACTGAGCGAGAAGTTTGTAGCAACCAGAGAGGGATATAACACGATGAATGAGATGTTTACCGAGGCGGCCCGCAAGGCTATTGAACTTGCCCGCGATGAAGCTTCACGGCTGCGACACGACTACATCGGAACCGAGCATCTGCTCCTGGGCGTGATTCGTCTTGGTGAAGGCCGTGCAGTAGACGTCATCGGCAACCTGGGTCTCGATCTGGATGACCTGAAAGCGTCAATTGAGGAAGTGGTGCAGCCGGCCGGCGGTACCATGACCATGGGGCAGTTGCCGTTGACCGCTCGGGCCAAAAAAACTCTTGAGGTCTCCGGCCAGGAAGCCCGCGCCCTCAAGTCCAAAGATATCGATACCGAACACCTGCTCCTCGCGTTGCTGAAAGACGAGGAAGGGGTGGCGGCTCAGGTGCTTTCCACCTACGAAATCGATTACAAAGACGCGTACGGCGAACTGAAAAATATTCAGTCCGGAAAACCGTCGGCGTTCAAGAAAAAACGCAAAAAGTCAAAAACACCGGCCCTGGATCATTTCGGCCGTGACCTGACCGAGATGGCGCGGCGCGGTCGCCTGGACCCGATTATCGGGCGCGAGGATGAAATCGAACGCGTATGCCAGGTGCTGTCACGCCGTAAGAAAAACAATCCGGTGCTGATCGGTGAACCGGGCGTGGGCAAAACGGCTATCGCCGAGGGACTCGCTCAGCGTATCGTTGAGGGATCGGTGCCGCAGACGCTTGAGAACAAGCGCGTGGTGACGCTGGACATGGCCTCACTGGTTGCCGGTACCAAGTATCGCGGTCAGTTTGAGGAACGTCTCAAGGCGGTGATGACCGAAATCACCAACGCCACCGATGTTATTATTTTTATCGATGAGTTGCATACAATCGTCGGCGCCGGCGGTGCCGAGGGTTCGCTTGATGCGTCCAATATTTTCAAGCCCGCTCTTTCGCGCGGTGAGCTGCGCTGTATCGGCGCCACCACGCTCAACGAGTATCGCAAGTTTATCGAAAAGGACGGCGCGCTGGAACGTCGCTTCCAGACCGTCAATGTCGAACCGCCGTCGGTCGAGGACACCATTCGCATTCTCGACGGACTCCGGCCGAAATACGAAGAACATCACAAGATCAAGATCTCGG
>JAHIVM010000559.1 GCA_018816665.1 Candidatus Zixiibacteriota bacterium | reverse complement strand
CCTGCAGCACCACCTGATCCCCGCCGATCACCTCGCCCGACACCTCCAGAAAGGGCAGATCCTGCTTCATACGCACCGGTACCTCCACCCAGCCTGAGTCCGATGGCACATACGAGGAGTCCCGTAGAAAAATGCACTGCCGGTCATAGTCTATCTCCACAACATAGTGACCGAACAGATTCCAGCCGATCACTCCATCGGTCGGAAACGACTGCGTATGGGCGCTGTGCGCTACCAGGATCCGCTGGTCGGCCACGGACACCTCGCCAAACCCGATCCGGCCCGTTTCGATCATGGTGGCCGACGACGCCTCTCCGCCGCCGGCTCCCGGAACGCGAACTTCCATAGCTCCGGCGGTATCTATCAAGCGCAGAGCTTCCCGGTGAAACAGGTATATGCCGTCGAACCTCATGCCGGTGTCAAGAATCAGTCGCAGCGGACGTGATCCGTTGACGGTTGTTGGTATGATAATCCGGTTGCGGTCGAGAGTAAACGGTATCGTCAACGGCTTCGGGCTTTCGGCCAGGCCGAGCATTCCGACCGCTGCCGCAAAAACCAGGCCGAGCAATAGAGTGTTGATACGGGACTTCATGATCCAGAGTCCGATCCTCACGGGTTATAGCCTATTATACGCCGAACTGAAACGGGCATCAACGTAAATGCTACCGAACAGCCAGCGTGGATCTCACGACTGTGAACATCGGCCCGAAGTAATCTCCTGGCACCGGCGCTGAAGTGTCCAGCCTCTTCTGGCGGCTACCAACAAAAAGGTCAGTGTTGTCCAGCCGGGCTGACCGATCAGGCCCCACACGATGACTTCGTAGGTGCCCGGAATAGACGCGGGTTGTCGTCTTCGCCGCAACCGATGAGCGCGAGCGACAGACCAACTGAAAACAGTAGCAGGATGAGAGTGAGATTCAGGTTACGCATGTGCAAGGATCCTCCACGGCGCGCCCCGACCGCCTCGCGTGAGTAGTGAACCCGGCCGCGTTTTCCTGGCAGAAACGCGCCCCCGCTATGGACCGCATATGCGACTTGTGGATCGAAGACACAACGCAAAAGCCCGCCGGACGATGGACTTGTAGGGAGCGGCCCCGACATCACATTCTACCGCACATGCGAGGTTTGGATTTGACATCGCGACCGCAATATCTCACATTAAGTGTTCAACACAAGAAATGGAGGGGTTCCAATGAAGACTTCACATGGCATCATGATGCTGACCTTCGTGCTCCTGCTTATCGCCAGCCAGACCAGCTCCGTGCAGGGTGGGCGCGAGGAGACTCCCGAGGCCCTTGCCGAGGAGTACTTCGCCGTGTTACAGACCGAGGGAATGAGTGCCGTCGGTCGCTTCATGCATCCGGATGCACTAAGTGATTTCAAGGATATGTTGGTGCCGGTCTTCAGGCTCCAGATCGAAACCGGGCAGCGTCAGTTGCTCAGCTTGACATTTGGTGATTCGGTTGAGGTTGCGGACCTCGACGCTATGGATCCAACAGCCTTTTTCAACGGTTTCATGAATGTCATCACTGCCTTACCTGATGGCCTGCAGCCCAGTTTCGACAAATTGGAAGTGCTGGGTACGATCGAAGAAGGCCAAGCCAGACATGTATTGACTCGAGTCAGTGTGGGCGCTGGAGAAATGGCCATAACCGCTTTTGAAGTTCTTAGCTTCATTCCATATGAAGACAGTTGGCGATTGCAGCTTAGCGGAAAGATGAAGGGCCTGGCACAACAGCTCCAGGCCAGCATGGGTAAGTAGGTCGCCCTGTACCCCGGCAAAATCCACCCGGGGCACGGGTGGCAATCAACGCAAAAGCCCGCCGTAAGGCGGGCTTTTGATAACGGTGAGCACTTCCGGCCGTGAGATTACTCCGGCTTCAGCCCGCTATTTCTTTTCGTTTCGCTCCGCAATAACAACCTCGGCGAGACTCCCCGGCAGCTCCTCGTATTTCAGGAACTCCATGGAGAAGTTCGCCCGGCCGCTCGACAGGGAGCGCAGCGTGGAGGCGTACCCGAACATCTCTTTCAACGGGACACTCCCGCCCAGCTTCTGAGCGCCTTTGCGGAACCGTCGCAGCGTGTCGATCTTGCCCCGACGCCGGCCGATATCGGACATGACATCACCCACATAGTCATCGGGCGTATTGACTTCAACCTTCATGATCGGTTCCAGCAACTTCGGACCGGTACGATGAATGATCTCCTTCAAAGCCCTGACCGTACAGATGCGGAACGCCATCTCGCTTGAGTCAACTTCATGATGAGAACCGTCGATCAGCGTGAACTTGACATCCACCATGGGAAAGCCCGCCAATAAACCGTTGGTGGCCGCCTCGCGGAAACCCTTCTCGACCCCGGGAACATATTCCTTGGGAATGTGACCGCCGACCACATGATTGACAAACTCGATTCCTTTTCCGGGGTTCGGTTCCAGACGGAATTCGATATGCGCGAACTGCCCCTTGCCACCGGACTGCTTTTTGTACTTGTAGGTATGCCTGAACTCGGAGGTCACCGTCTCGCGGAAAGCAACCGCGGGTTCACCTACCTTGACCGCTACCTTGTGTTCGGTTTTGAGGCGATCGACTATGATCTCCAGGTGTAACTCTCCCATGCCGGAGATGACCGTTTCCTCGGTCTCGTCGTCGAACTTGGCCGTAAACGACGGGTCCTCGAGGGCTATTTTGTTGAGAGCCATCCCCAGTTTATCCCGGTCGGCTTTCTTTTCCGGCTCCACGCGCAGATCAAGGACCGTTTCGGGATAGTGAATGCTTTCCAGGATTATCGGCTCGTTTTCCGCACACAGGGTGTCGCCGGTGGTGGTGGACTTCAACCCGATCAGGGCGGCGATATCACCGGCCTTTATCGCGGTCAGTTCCTTCCGGTCCCCGGCATGGATGCGCATAATGCGCCCGACCCGCTCACGTCTCCCCTTGGTAGAGTTGAAAACATGAGACCCGGCCAGGGCCTCGCCGGAGTAAACGCGAATGAACGTCTGCTGGCCCACAAACGGGTCGTTGATGATCTTAAACGCCAGGGCCGAAAACGGTCTGTTCGAGGACGGTCGCCGCGATATAACCACCTCCGGGTTGTCGACATCATGACCGGTGACAATGCCTCGGTCAATGGGCGACGGGAGATAATCAACTACCGCATCGAGCAGCAACTGCACCCCTTTGTTTTTGAAGGCCGAGCCGCAGAATACGGGCGTGATACAAATACCAAGCACGGCCGTACGGGCGGCATGCATGATATCGGCGGTGGTTATCGCTTCCTCGTTCAGGTACTTCTCCATCAGGGTTTCGTCATAGTCTGCCAGGGCGGCAATCATCTGATCGTGAAGTTCCTTCGCTTTCGGCAGCAAATTCTCGGGGATCTCTTTCTGGACCCGCTGCAACCCGTCGTAATAGGTTGCTTTCATGGTCACGAGATCGATGATTCCCTCGAAATTCTCTTCTTCGCCGATGGGCACCTGGAAGGCGACCGCGTTGGCGCCGAGCATTTCATTCATCATTTCTATGGTGTGGAACAGGTCGGCCCCGACGCGATCCATTTTGTTGACGAAGGCAATCCGGGGGACTTTGTGCCGGTCGGCCTGATGCCAGACGGTTTCACTTTGCGGTTCCACGCCGCCGACCGCACAGAACACCATCACGATGCCGTCGAGTACGCGCAGGGAGCGTTCCACTTCGAGGGTGAAGTCGATATGTCCGGGGGTATCGATCACGTTGATCTGGTGATGATTCCATTCGGCGGTGATGGCTGCCGAGGAGATGGTGATACCCCGTTCCTGTTCCTGTTTCATGAAGTCCATGACAGCCTGACCGTCGTGAACCTCGCCCAGCTTGTGAATCATGCCGGTGAAGAACAGGATGCGTTCGGTGGTCGTGGTTTTGCCGGCATCGATATGGGCGACGATGCCGATATTTCGTATTTTCTGTACAGTTGCCTGGTCCACTTGTTTTCAAATCCTATCTAAATGAGTGAAAATCGCCTACGCGGTGGTCGGCCAAGATAGTCATAAAGCCACAGACTCCAAGAACAATATAGTGGCGATTAAGTTCTGGGAGTTTTTGGGTGGAGCGGAGGGGTGTTGCGGGGGGTGTCTCGGAGAAGTCAAAAGGCCTCGCTACTTTCTTGTGGGATAATGGCTTAGACTGGCGCACCCCGAGTCTTTAACCGTGGGAGGGGGGTTCATCAGACTTGCGAACGAGGATTTCGGTGCCTCGGTGGCCCACCCACAGCCCACGTTTCATTCGTACGCGGGGAAATGGCAGCTATACTCGCAGGTGCGCATACGGTGGACGATCTCGTCAGGAGGCATTACTTCGCCAAACTCCGCCTTCTGATAGCGTCCTTTGAGTTTGCCGACATGCTGCAACTCACCGTTGACCTCAAAAACATACCAGTTCTCTGAGACTTCAACCTCAAAGTCATCTGCGAACCGAAAGAGTGTGTCCACCACACCAACCTCTTTGTGTTTGCCAACTTTTTCCCATAGGCCCATTTTCACTCCCCAGGAAACGAAGCAGTGGGCGTAGAATTCAACCTCACCCTTCACAATCTCATCCATGGTCGGGTTGGCCGCGATGGGATAGACCTTGGCGAAAGCCCGAATCACCGGACTGCCCAGCATGGTGTTGTCAAAGTCTACATACTGGAAGTACTTCTTGCTCTTTGCATCCAGCTTGACGCTGTAGATGAAGCCGACTTTTGTTACTACTCGTTTCATGGTTGGTGAAGCGTCCAATGAGTCTGTTGCCAGCCCACGTTTCATTCGTACGCGGGTCTATAGTAGCTATATTTACCAGTGCGCAGGCGGTGGACAATTTCATTAGGAGCTATAACCTCGCCAAACTCCGCCTTCTGATAGCGTCCCTTGAGTTTGCCGACATGCTTCAACTCACCGTTAACCTCAAAGACATACCAGTCATCTGACACTCTTGCTTCGGGATCGCCTGCAAAGCGAAAGAGTGTGCGTATTTCGCCAACCTCTTTGTGTTTGCCAACTTTTTCCCATAGTCCCATTTTCACTCCCCAGGAAACGAAGCAGTGGGCGTAGAATTCAACTTCACCCTTCACAATCTCATCCATGGTCGGGTTGGCCGCGATGGGATAGACCTTGGCGAAAGCCCGAATCACCGGACTGCCCAGCATGGTGTT
>JAHIVM010000558.1 GCA_018816665.1 Candidatus Zixiibacteriota bacterium | reverse complement strand
CAAGAGGGTGGAATTCGAGCGCTGGCGTCAGCAGGCATCCGAGGCCTACGCCAACCATGAATTGGTGCGGGCGCGCGAGGCTGTTGATACGGCCGCGGTGCTGTTCCCGGGTCACCAGTGGTGTGCCGAAATGACGCGGCTGATTGCCGAGTCCGAGCAGGCGGATCGGCGGGTGGCAACTGAGTCAACGAGGCGGGCCGAGAGCCGGCCAACCCGGGCCGCTCTCAGCGATGAGTTGCGACGGGAGGTTGACCAGGCCAATCGTGAGGCTCAGAAGGCCTTCGAAGAAGGTGATCTGACAACCGCGATAGAAAAATGGGAGACGGTGGAGCGCATGGCGCCCGACTATCTCACGGTTCGCAAGTATCTCGTGAATGCCTACAAGTTTGTCGGCGTGGAGCAGTATGGACAGGGCAGTCTGACGGAAGCGATTAACACCTGGCGGAAAGCGGCTCTGCTGGATCCGGGCAATCAGGAGATCCGGGAGTATATCCGGCGCACCGAAAACGAGATTCTCAAACTCAGAGAGCTATCGTATGAGCAGTAACGCGCAAAATGATATGGAACAGGGATGGCCCCGAGCCTCCCAGTTCGGGCGCTCCATCAGGCTTGAGTTCTCGCTCTACCTGTCAGTAGCGATACTCGTCATCATGGCCGTCACGGGTCAGGTGGTGACAAGCCGGTTCGTAGAGACAGTCGGGCAAAGTGTGGCGGAAAAACTGGTGGTACAGGCCCGCTCGTTTTCCGGAACGGCAGGAAAACACATCATCTCTGAAGCCGGACCGGACGCGCTCATGCTGAGCAACATCTGCAAGAAACTGGCGGCGGACAATACCGATGTGTACTGGGCGGGAATCGCCGACCAGCACAATCGTTTCCTTGCCCATACCGACATCAAGGCGGTGGTATCGGGGAAATCGCTGGTTGTTCCCGAAGGCAAGTCATATGCGGACATTCTGCGCACGGATGAGGCGTTTGCAATCCGGGGTGACACGATCTACACCGCCATCCCGATCACGGAAAACGGAATCCTGCTGGGCCGCCTCGGATTGGCCGCGTCCCCCAGGGAGATCAAAGCGGCCCGTGAGGCATCGATTCTCACTGTCGTGTCGATCACGCTGCTCATGCTGGTGATCGGCCTCCCGGTGACCATGCTGCTCGTGAACCGCAAGCTCAATCCGGTGAAGGTAATTGCGGACCATCTCAAGACCATGAGTCTGGAGAGCCCCCAACTGGACATCCCGGTCAAAAGTAAAAACGAATTTGGATACCTGGCCAAAACGTTGAATGTCATGGGGCAAAAGCTTGACGCCGCCCGCCAGAAAATGATCGAGAACGAACGTATGGCCCGGGAACTCGAGATCGCCTGCGAAATCCAGGCCAGTATTCTCCCGAAAGAATATCCCTCGGCCCAGTCGTACGAGTTCGCCGGGGCCTACCGCAGTGCCAAAGAAGTGGGCGGCGACTATTACGATTTCATCGATTTTCGCGATGACCACATCGCCTGCATCGTTGCCGATGTGTCGGGTAAGTCATTGCCCGGAATGCTCGTGATGCTGATGACGCGGGATATCATTCGGCAAGTCACCCGGGTGGAACGCCAACCCGCGGCGGTTCTTTGTGCGGTGAACAAGGAACTCCGTAACAACATCAAAAAGGGCATGTTTGTTACGATGTTTTACGGTCTGCTGAATCGATCCACGGGCAAGTTCACCTTTGCCTCGGCCGGCCACAATCCGCTGATCCACAGATCATCGGGCTTGGAGAAGCCGACGCTGATCAAGACCAAGGGCTATCCGCTGGGCCTGATGGCTCCCGCCCAGTTTGATTCCCGCATCGAAACGGGTAGCATCCAGCTAAAGGCCGGGGATTGGCTGGTTCAATACACGGATGGTGTCAACGAGGCACAAAACGCCGCCTCCGAGGAATACGGTATGGACAGACTGCAGGAGTGCATCATGTCTGCCACCGACGGCGACCCGTCAGTTTTTGTCAAAACCACGATGGACAATCACAGCGCCTTTGTGGGGGGAACAGAGCAGTTCGACGATATTACAATAATGGCCCTCAAGTGGACCGGGATCGCAGTAGGTCATGGAATACGAGAGGTTGCAGAGGTAGTTCATGCTGACTGAGACAAACAGCTCGCGGAGTATCAGAATCCCGCAGGATCTGTCGGATGGGGAGGTGAGAGCTTTCCTGGCGAATGTGGACCGCGTACTGGACAACCGCCCCCCGGGCATTGTGCTGGAATGCGTGGCCCTGGAACAGGTCGTGTCCAGCCACATCAACCTGCTCTGGCAGGCGTATCTGGCATGCAAGGAATCCGGCACCGGGATCAAGCTGAAAAACGCATCGCCGGGACTCGTGCGTATTCTTCGGGTTCTGGATTTGTACGATTTTTTCATCGAGGGCACGGGCACGTCAAAAATACGGCTGGCCGATTATGTCCCCGAAGAGGTAACAGCCCGATCTGATTCCTTCCGCTGTGATTTTCCGGCTACGGCTGAGGCCGTAGACGATGCGCTCACGGGTTTTCTCGCGTTTCTGGACAAACTGGGTCTGCCGGAGATACTGAAGTTCGAACTGCGCACCGTGTTTTACGAAACGGCGATGAATATAGTGGATCACTCGGGACTGACCTCCGATTGCACCATCGGCTTTGAGGCTCGATCCAACCCGATGAAGATCGATCTGGTGTTCCGGGATCAGGGTAAGCCGTTCGATTTGAGCCGCGGGAAAGTTGATTTCGATTTTAAGGCTGCCGCCCGCCGCGGTCAGAAGCGCGGGTTTGGCATCGCCATGATCCGGCGTCTGACGAATGAAGTGGCCTATGAACGCATGGCCAAGGACACCAACGTACTGACATTGACCAGGAATTGGGGTATATAGCGATGGAAAAGACGACCATCACCAAACGCAACATTGCCGACGACGTCATTGCACTCTGTCCCGGGAAAACCCTGGATAACAGCAACGCCCACGACATGGTGGATGCAATAGTACGGGCCGAGCAATCCGGATACAGGTTTATTGTGGTAGATATGGCCGGTCTTGAATTCCTGTCATCGGCCGGCGTGGGTTCAATTCTCAGCACGGTGGAGCTACTGCGTGAGAAGGGCGGTGACATTGTGCTCTGCAATGTACCCACCAGCGTGTTTCACGTTCTGGAGGTCCTTGACCTCTCGGAGTATCTGACGATCAGGACAACTGAAGAGGATGCCGTTGCGGCCTGCAACGGTTAAGGGAATAGTATGGCTCAGACAATTGGAGAACTTGCCCGGGGGATGCAGCCGAGTACGGTGGGGTACCGCGCGGTGGACCGTCAGACTCTCGCTCTGGACGCTCTGTCCAAGCTGACCTGGCAGTTTGCCAAGGAGCCCGATTTTCGCAGACTGGTCGATGTTCTGGTTCTGACCATTTCCGGGCAGTTTACGGTTGGTAACGCGTTTGCCGTGGTACACAACCCGCACATGCAGTCCGGCGAGCCGCTCTGTACCGGCAGCGGGAAGTTCATGACCGATACAATGCCTGTTGAGATGCTGAAGTGTCCCGTGTGTCAGGACTACTTTCTGCAGCACCCCCATCCGATTCGCGTGGCCGATCTGGAAGATTTCCATGCCCTCAGAGAAGCCGCGACCCGCGCCTACGAGAGCGGCGTCCGACTGGTTACCCCGCTCCTGCTGGGAGACAGAGTCATCGGTCTCATTGGTCTGGGGGAGAAAGTTACGCGCAAGCCCTTCGGGGACGACGAGGTCGATTTGCTGGCCACGCTGGCCAACACCATCACCCCGTTCATTGTCAACTCCTTTCTGTTTATGGAAATCGCCAGTCTCAACGCCTGGTATCTGGATATTCTGGACAGCGTCCGTCAGGGCGTTTTTGTTATCGGCAGTGACGCGAAGCTGCAGAAAGTCAACTCCGTCGGGGTCGAGATTCTGAAGCTTTGTTGCGGTGAGACGATTGATATGGAATCAGTGTTTGAATCTCCGCTGGAGACGCTATTCCCTGAGACATCGTTCCCCGGATGGAGTCGTCAGTTCAAATTGGCCGCGGGCCGAAGAAACATGCGTCAGTCCGAGCACCTGGTAGCCAAAACCGCTGACTCCGAGAGAATCTTCAAAGTGGGATTCAGCCGCGTTGATCAGGGCGACGGGGGAGAGGCCGGCCTCGTGATTACGCTGGACGACGTCACGGCGATCAAAGAGTCCGAAGAGCGTTTGTTTGATCTGGAGAAGTTTGCCGACAAGGGTGTGATGGCATCCTCAATCGCGCACGAACTCAACAACTTCCTCGGCATGATTCTGGGCGGTGTGGAACTAACGCGTTTTGCGTTGAACAAGGGCAATGTCGAAAAAGCCGGCGCCGCCCTTGACAAAGTGATGGCCAACGGGGAGCGGATGAAACGCTACACCCAGGGATTGACCGATTTCACCCGTCTGGAAACACGCAAGAAGATAGCCGATATCAACGCCGTCATTGCCGATGTGCTTTCGTTCGTGCGGGTGCAGAAGAAGTTCACGCGAATTCATATCAGTACCGAACTGGATGCCGGATTGCCGCAGTTCGAGATCGACACCGATCAAATAGCCCAGCTCCTTCTGAATCTGGTCAACAATGCCGCCGATGCCATTCAGGAAGCCGGTCGCGACGACGGCAAGGTCACTGTTGTGACCAGCGGCGACAAGGACTCTGTCACTCTCACCGTCTCCGACAATGGCTGCGGTATTCCGCCCAATGTCAAAGAGAAGTTATTCATGACTCACCTGACAACCAAAGAAAACGGGCACGGGTATGGTCTGGTGACATGTTCGCGCATTATCGATCATCATCATGCTGTGGTGACCGTTGACTCCGAGGAAGGTCAGGGGGCTACGTTCAGACTGCAGTTTGATTTGCATCCGGAAGAGCCATCCGACGCTGTAGCGAGCGATACGTCGCCGGAGACCGACAGCTTCGTCTAGAACCGCAGGGTGAACACCGTGCTCTGATCGGGCACGGACGTCACCGTGATATCCCCTTTGTGCAGACGCATAATCTGTCGTGACAGGCTGAGGCCTATACCACTGCCCTGGGGCTTGGTGGTATAGAAGGGCACAAAGAGGCGATCACATGCCGTGGCCGGTATGCCCGGTCCGTTATCCTCCACGTGGATCAATACCTGGCCCCGATCGCCCAGACGAGCCGATACTGCAATGGTGCCGTCGGCTTTGTCCCTCAGCGCCTGCACCGCGTTGATGGTCAGATTCAGCAGCACCTGTTCCACCAGATCAGGATCCGCGGTCAGTTCCAGGGTCGCCGGATCGACCTGCGTTATGAAGGTGAGTCCCCGGATATCATCCCGGGCTCTGATCAACCGCATGGTGCGATCAATCAGGTCACCGACCGCCACGATTTGAAACTGAGGCTGGGGAATGCGCGTGAGATTGCGGTAAGCCTCGACAAAGTGCGTCAGGCCCTCGCTTCGCTTTTCAATGGTCGCCACAGCCGTGCGGACATCCTCCAGGGTGTCCGCATTCAGCAATGCGTCGGCTGACGTGGAAACACCATCCGGTGGTTCACGGAGCAATTCGCCGACAGTTGCGGACAACGATGCAATGGGCGTCACCGAGTTCATGATTTCGTGAGTGAGAACCCGCACCAGCTGCTGCCAGGCCTCCATCTCCTGCTCCGCAAGTTCAGCACTGATGTTCTGCATCGATACCAGTTTGATATGCTGTCCCCGGAGCTTGAACCCGGTGGCCGCGAGTGACAACTGCGAGGTTTCATTCGGGCCTGTCAGCTTGTACACCACCTTCTCGCCGGAAGCGAGTAACTGCAGGCGGGCGGCCAGATCACTGTGCGCGGCCGCCAGTTCGGTCAGGTTTCTCAGACGGGTGACGCCGAGCAGACGCTTGGCAGCCGTATTGATCAGGTCGATTGAGCCATCCTGACGGTAGGCGATGAGGCCGACTCCGATGTGATGGACGACGGTCTGTAGGTAGCGCACGTGTTCCTGTTTATCACGTCGCGTCCGTTTGAAGTCATCCAGCACGGCGTTGAATGTCTGTCGCAGCTCCTCGTGGCTGCCTCCGCGGCCGTGGGCGCCAAACGTCTGAGAGAAATCGGCATGTCTGATTGACAGCAGGAAGCGACTGAGATCGCGGTTGGATCGTTCGACATAGCGGATCAGTCCCCAAACCTGGAGGACAAGAGTGAGACCGACCACTACGGTGGTTGCGGTCAGGTTGGTCCGGGCCAGCAAGTACAGCGTCAGGACCGTGGTGGCAATAAGCGCCACCGCGCGCATGGAACAGTTGAAACGGAAGTTTCTAAAGGCCATACTTCTGCATCCGGCGATAAAGCGACGCCCGGGTGAGACCCAGTTCACGAGCCGCGCGGCTTATGTTCCCCTGCTGTTTGTTGATGACTTTGAGGATGACGATTTTCTCGACGTGATCCAGGTTGTAT
>JAHIVM010000557.1 GCA_018816665.1 Candidatus Zixiibacteriota bacterium | reverse complement strand
CGGTAGAACAGTCGTCAACCACGGTTATTTCAATATTGGCGTAAGTCTGCCTCACCAGTGAATCAACACACTGGCGAATATACTTCTCGTGGTTGTAACTGGTCGCCAGAATAGAGACCAGGGGCTGTTTCCGGCCATGCTGACCGTTCACGTTTCGTCCTCCTGCGTGTGCTGCGTCAGTCATGGAGCAATGCCTTCTTGATCCGCATCAATTCAGCCGCAATATCCAGACCCAGGCGCGTGCGATTCGACGTGATCACGTCCGCAGCCGGTCGTTCAGGTTCATCGGCCCGGCCGACCCGCTCCAGAACCAGAAACCCGTCACCGCTGATCACGGCGACCTCGCCGGTTTTGGGACGAACCTCCGCCACCTGACCGGGAGTGCCGAGATACGGCCCCGGGGCCGCTTCGGCGTGTGCCCGCCAGATTGTAAGCTTGTCGCCTTCGATATACGTATAAGCTCCCCGATACGGTCGGGAACTGGCTCGCACCAGCCGCCCGAGGTGATCGGCGGTCAGTCGCCAGTCGATTTCGCTGTCGCGGGGGAGACGCGGATAGCAGCGAAGCGTCGTAGCCGGATTGTCATCCTGCGGGCGGGGCACGAGTGACTTGTCCGCAAGCCCCGCAACCGCCTCAACCAGCATCGCCGGCGCAAGTTCGGCGGCCCGATCGTACACATCGCCGATGTAGGTGGTGCTTTCGATCGGGATATCGCGCTGCAGCACTATGGGACCCGCATCCAGGGCGGCTGCCATCAGGTGCAAAGTCACTACCGTTTTTGACTCACCGTTGATAATCGCCCAATTCGGGGTGGCATTGCCCCGATATCGCGGCAGATCGCCGAGGTGGACATTGATGATACCCAGGGGAAACAGGTTCCGGCACTTGCGCCCCACAATCGTTCGCCAGTTGACACTGACCCCAATGTCCGGTTGTGTTTTGCCGATGAACGTCAGAGCTTCCGGTGAGTTGATTCGTTCTGTGTGCAGAAAGGGACAGTTGAGTTCCTCTGCCAATCGGCGAAAGTCATCGGCCGTTCGACGGTACTCCGGAGCCGCTGCGCAGGTGACAATACACGCCGGCTCGTGCCCGGCTGCCGCCAGCGGAGCCACTGCGTCATACAGCAGATGTGTACGTCCGAGAATGCCGATTCTCATGTCCGTCCTTCCATGCCTCTGCGATATCACGTACGGTGTAGGTCGATCCCTGTACCGTGACCACGTACTCCAACAGGTCCCGGAACAAATCCCCGGTACCGCGGTTGGTGCGGTTGACGTAGTTACCGACCGTTGTCTCGGGCAGTCCCGGGAGATCCCCCTGACGTTTCAATTCGGTATAGTCAGTCAGGGTGTCTGTATTCAGGAAGACATGAATCGGATGGAAATCGAACACTTTCAATCCCGGGAGTGCCATGGTCCGGGGTTCGACCCGCCAGGTGCGATCCTGTCGCAGGGTCTCTATGTCGTCTTCCCAGTAATACGGGATGCGAACCAGTCCGCCGTTGGAGTCGGTCATCCTGAAGTGATGGGGGGCCAGATGGGTGGCGTGGGGCATGTAGATCGAGACGTCTATCGTTATCCCGATCTCAGCCGCCTCAGCAAGGATGGTGGTCGACTGGACCAATCCGTGAGTGCGCATAGATCGTGCTTCAGGGAGAATCCTGAGCAGGGATGCAAACACCTCGGTCACCGTGTTACCATGCGATGATCCCGGCAGGAAATTCGGGTGCAGGCCAAGATCAAACAGCTCGGGCCTGGTCATCAGACGTCGGACGGCGGGGGAGTCGTGGGTGATGAACCAGGACGCCTTGACTCCCCGGCGGATGAGTATGTCCGCGACGGCATCGATCACAAAATCCGGTGCCCAGTCGATGTCCAGCGTTATTACGGCTTCATCGGCCAAAGCATACTCTCCGGTCGCGTTCAGGCGTGATTCCTGCCGTGGGTTGTGATATCAGAGCCTGCATCCATCGATACCCTGTGGGATGCTCAGACGCTCAGTTGCCATCCGAAGTGACCGCATGCAGAGACAGTCGACGTCCCGACCGCGGCGTTGTTTTGTCGTTCAGGTGTGCCCGGAGCCAGTCGGCGGTGTGCCGGATGCCTTCTTCCAGATCCACTCGGGCCTCAAATCCAAACAGGTCACGAGCTTTCTGCACACTCGGAACGCGCAGTTCAACATCGGGGCCCGAGCGCTGCACAAACTTGATTGTTGAACTGGCTCCCAGCACCCGGACCACCGTCTGGGCCAGACCGTATATGGTCAGCACCGCCCGGGCATTGCCGATATTAAACGACTCACCCACTGCGTTGGGATGGGAAAGGGCCAGCAGGAGTCCATCGATGAAGTCGTCGACATAACACCAGGCACGTATCTGGTTGCCATCGCCGTGGATCTCAATATCCTCGCCGGCCAGTGCCCGCTGAATGAATACGATCATGGCTCCCTCGCCGACCTGGCCGGGACCGTAGACGTTGAACGGTCGCACCGACACGGTAGGGAGGCCGAATTCCTGATGGTAAGCCTTGGTGAGATGCTCGGCGGCGAGTTTGCTGACGGCATAGGTCCAGCGTGCTTCACCTACAGCCCCTATCCGCGTTGTATCGCTCTCTTCGGAACGGAAGGCCGACTGACCGAATACCTCGCTGGTGGAAAAATCCACAAACCGCTCGAGTTTGCCCAGGGTGGCGGCCGCCTCAAGAACCTTGGCGGTGCCGATCATGTTGACCCGCATGGTTTCGGTCGGCCGCAGGATGACCGTGTCGATTCCCGCGATAGCGGCGCAGTGGACCACTACCTGGGATCCTGCCATGGCGGTTTTGAGTGCCGGGTAGTCCATCACATCGCCGCGGATGATTTTCAGGTTCGGGTGCTCTGCGAGGGGACGGCCGGAAAGGGAGTCGCGACGGAAGTCGTCGAATATGGTGATTTTGTTGTTGTCGATTAGCCGTTCAGCCAGCGTTGAACCGATAAACCCGGCTCCGCCGGTAATGAACACCTTCTTCCCATGAATCACAAACAGCCTCCTTGCCTGACCTGACGGGGCGTAACCGCCTGATGTTAGTACAGTTATCGGCGGTTTTGGCAAACTGATGAGTGCTCTTCTCGCATCCCGCTGAAACGGCGGTAAGGTCCCGGAAAATCGGGCCGGAAACAAGTTTTAACATCGTCACCCGAACCCGCCCGAAGGAGGCGGCCGGGGCAGTCGACCAAGGATACCGTCGAGCTTTCACCCGGCGGAGGTAAGTCGTTTTACGGCATCGGATTTGGTGGGAACCAGGGGTGAAATAATGTGTTGACAAGGTCGATAGGAGATTATATACTTGGTACCCTTATGGATTTTCCATGAGGTTCGGTGTATTGGTGTGTGGGCGATTAGCTCAGATGGTTAGAGTACTTGCTTGACATGCAAGGGGTCACTGGTTCAATTCCAGTATCGCCCACCATTTTAAGATTCGCGGGATGTCTGGGAATACCACATTCCCAACACCCCGCTTTAAGTATGTGGTGTAACGGTAAATATGGCTTCGATGCAGATACAATTTCCCGACGGCTCGGTGAAGCCTTACGATGCCGGTACCACCGGTCTTGAGATTGCAAAATCAATCTCTCCCGGTCTGGCTAAAAATGCCATTGCGGTGAAGGTCAACGGCGAGGTTCGCGACCTGTCCTTCCCGATTCCGGAAGATGCCCCGGTGGAGATACTGACATTCGATCACCCTGAGGGACGCCAGGTTTTCTGGCATTCCAGTTCTCATATTATGGCCCAGGCGGTGCTCGAGATGTTCCCCAGCGCCAAGCTGGCCATCGGACCGCCGATCGACGAGGGCTGGTACTACGACTTTGAGATCGAAAAACCGTTTTCGCCCGATGATCTCGAGCGGATCGAACAGCGCATGGCGGAGATCATTGCCGAAAACGCGCCGTTCCGTTGTGAGCCGAAAAATCGCGAAGAGCTGATGGATTACTATCGGGACAAGGACGCGACCTACAAGGTTGAGCTTCTGGAGAGCATTGAGGACGACACCGTCACGATGTACTTCCATTCCCGCTTCGAGGATCTCTGTCGCGGGCCGCATATTCCGCGGACCGGCATTGTGAAGGCGTTTAAGCTGATCGCTTCCTCGGGAGCATATTGGCGCGGCGATGAGAATCGCCAGATGCTCCAGCGCATTTACGGGGTATCGTATCCCAAAAAGCAGATGCTGGCGGATTACCTGCATCGGCTCGAAGAAGCCAAAAAACGCGACCATCGCGTCCTGGGCAAACAGCTTGAGTTGTTTACCATATCCGATGAAGTCGGCGCCGGTCTGGTGCTCTGGCTGCCGCGAGGGGCCCGGGTACGCAACGAGGTAGAGAATTTCTGGCGGGAACAGCATCTCGCCAACGGGTACGAACTCGTGTACTCACCCCATATTGCTCACCGGGCACTGTGGGATCAGAGCGGGCACACCGATTTTTATGCCGACAATATGTACGGCGGCATCGACGTGGACGAAAAGACGTTCCAGCTCAAGCCGATGAACTGCCCGTTTCACATAAACATGTATCGTTCCCGGCTGTGGTCGTATCGCGACCTGCCGTTGCGCTGGGCCGAACTCGGAACCGTCTACCGGTACGAGCGCCCCGGTGTGTTGCACGGGCTGATGCGCGTGCGCGGTTTTACCCAGGACGATGCTCATCACTTTGTGTCCCGCGGCCAGATGGAAAACGAGCTGGTCGGGATCCTCAACTTCTGCACGTTTATGCTGAAGTCGTTCGGAT
>JAHIVM010000556.1 GCA_018816665.1 Candidatus Zixiibacteriota bacterium | reverse complement strand
CCATCGCCGTCAACATCGCCGAAGGCGATTTGCCGACCGCCGACAATTGAGTTGGTGAACCAGGATGGCGATGTCTCCAGGGTGCCGTTGTGGTTGTAGTACACGCGGATGCCGGCGTATTTGCCGCCCACGACAAGATCAAGATCGCCGTCGTTGTCCAGGTCGTTAAACGCGCAGTCGACATTGTAGTAGACCGAGTCGCATTGCCAGACCGGAATGGTGTCAAACGCGCCGTCTACATTCTCGTACATGACTACTTTTTGCAGACTGCTGCTGGCCGCATTGCCCTGGGCGAATACGATATCCAGATCACCGTCGCCGTCCGGATCACCGGCTGTGCAGGAGAACGCGTTGGCCGGGGAGACAGCCAGTCGGGGTTGGCCGAAAAGCCGCCGTCATTGTAGTAGACCATCTGCGGCTGCAAGGGGAAACTGGCGGCGGTCCGTCCCAGGCTGGCCACCACGACATCATCGTCACCGTCGCTGTCGAGGTCCCCCAGGTAGAGATTGCAGTGTGTGTTGCGATAGTCGGAGGTGTACATGGCCGAGGTTTCCAGGTGACCGCCGTTGTTGCGGTAGGCAACGAGCGGTGCGTTGGTCTGATCGAGTCCGCAGGCGACGACCAGGTCGCGCCATCCGTCACCGTCAAGATCCGTCCAGCCGATCCCTGTCGGTACCAGGCCGTTGCCGGCATTCCAGATGGCGGTTCCGGACATTTTGATTTGCGCATCTGCTCCGGCGGCAATCACAAGCAGAACGCCGGCGACTGCGACCGGCAGCAGGCCAGTTCGGATCATCTGACAGAGTTTACAGACATTGTTCATGTGTCGAGTACCTCATGAGTATTTTCAATACCAAGCGTTCTATGTCTATCAGCCCGGGAAGAGGGGCAGTAAACGTATCAGCGTACAGAATGTGACGGTCAGGATGATAATGCTGACCAGCAACACAACCGTCAGACGGCGGCCGATATATTTTACCAGCAACACCAGCGACGACAGGCACACGGATGTTGAAGTGAGAGAGAAGGCCAGGGCGGTGGCCAGCGGTAACGATCCGTGTTGTACCAGCGGCTGCAGGAACAACACATCAGCCCCGTTACAGAAATACACCGGCACGCCTACTACGACGACGAGAAGCAATCCGAAAACGCCGTCACTCAAATCCAGCGACTTGAGCCAGTTCCCCGGCCCCGCCAGCTCCAGGAGCATGCTCAGCAGGCCGGCCACCAGCACGAAGGGTAGAATCTTCCTCAGTACCCGGCCGGAGGATGTAAACACGCTGCCTCTCATGGTCGCACAGCCTTCGGAACCCGGACAACCGGTCATGATGCCGGGCAGCCTGTTGCCATCGCGGTGATGGAAGCGTTCAACAACATAGCCGGTGACAACCGCCAGCAGGAATGATCCGGCTATGCGCAGCAAGGCATATCTGACTCCCAACACAGAGAAGGAAAGCGCGATGATATACGGATTGAGCAGGGGAGCCGCGACTGCAAACGTAATGAGCGTACGGAAGGGCACCCGGTTATGCATGGCCCTCATCAAAGGGATGGCGCTGCACGAGCACACCGGTATTACCGAGGCCAGGAGAAACGCTGTTGCCGGGTGACGGGGCACAAACCGGTGGAGTTTTGCGAAGTATCGTTCGAGGAGCGACGCACCAAACACGCCCGCTACCACAACCATGAACAGTTCAATCATGTTTTCGTAGAGAAGAAAGGCCCAGCGAGGGAGACTGGCGTACACAAGGCACGACTCTCTGGTCTGATAAGTAATCCCGTTGCAGGCCTGGTAAATGAGGTCAACGGTCAGGAGACCAACCGACACCAGTATGAGGGTTTTCCAGAACAACTCTTCCGATTTCAGGGATACGTTGTGATACCGGGTTGGGCGGGAGCCGCCTATGGTCACAAGTTCGGGCATACTACACCCCGACCCGGTCAAGTGTGCCGGATTTTTGCATTTACACCGTTATCCTCGATGAAGGTCGACCAAACGTTCCCGAACGAACGCCGGGTCTAAACGTCGTTCTCAAGTACTGCCCCGCACCGGGCGACTCCTGCCGCCTGCGGGCTTCATGGTGGAGTTGGCCGAGGGGCCGACTTCTAACGAAGCCGACTGAAGTAAACCGTGATTGTTGATCGGCTGCAAAACACAGACTTGCTCCGGCGCGATCCGCACGTATATTCGATGTATCATGGCAACAGGCGAAGATACCGGCTCAAGCATAAACATTCTGTATACCGCTGCCCGCGATGGCGGAGCGGCGGAAGAACGTCGTTTGCTTGAGTTTTTGACCGTAAGTTTCCGCCATCTGGCCCAACTAAAGATGGGGAACGCAGGTGACGCCGAGGAAGTGGTTCAGGACGCCCTGATTACCATCGCGGCGCGGTATCGGGATATGGAGTTTGAGGTGAGTTTTGCGGCCTGGGCATATAAGGTGTTGCGCCACAAGATCATGGATTGTGTCACCAAGGCCCGAAACCGCAAGCGTCTGATGGAACAGGAGTACGATCGGTTTGAACCGGAACCGACCTGGCAGCCCGATCCGCAGCTCCGCGAAAAGATTCTCGACTGCTTCCGCAGCATTAGCAGCAGAAATCGGCGTCATGCCCGCATTCTCAACCTGGTATACCAGGGGTATACTACGGCCGAAATCTGTGACCGGCTTCACCTTTCCACCGGCAACTTTTATGTGCTGTTGTCGCGGTCACGGACGGCGCTGGAGTACTGCCTGGAAAAGGACAAAAAGAAGTAATGGCTGGTTGTACCAACAAGCGTATCGGCGACCGACTCTACGCCTATGAACTGGACCTGCTCAAGGGACCGGAGCGTGAGGAGTTTGAGATACATCTGGTCGAGTGCCGGTTCTGTCTGGACCGGGCCAGACGATTCCAGGACGCTGCCCGGACTATCCGCCATGACCAGCAAATGCGCGCCCCCATGGAACGACTGGCCCGACACGATGAGGCTCCCGGTCCCAGTCGGTCCCGCATCACCATTACCGCCCTGGCGATTGCGGCCGTCCTGACGCTCCTGATACTGCAGCCCTGGCAAATCGAATTCCGGCCGACCCAGGAAGCACTCGCCCTGGAGGACCGGTTGCTCGTGACGACCTTTGATAATCAGGTCGACCAGCACGACAGCACCGGGTTGGGTGAACTTCTGACCAATCTGCTCATTACCGATCTCTCGGAATCGCGTTACGTCAGGGTTGTCTCCACCCAGCGATTGAACGATGTCAGCGGTTTGCTGGTCAGACAGGGGACGTCCGCACAGGATCCGGGTTTTGTCCGGCAACTCGCCGAGGCCACCCGCTCCCGGTGGGCTTTGACCGGGTCGGTGGTCCAGGTGGCTCCGGTAATAGCGTTGACCACGCAGATTGTTGACCTGTCCAGCGGTGAGGCGGTGGCATCACAACGTATCACCGCCGGGCCCGACAATGATGTGTTTGCCCTGGTGGACAGTCTGACCGTGCGGGTGAAACAGGATCTGCGGTTGCCGGACGATGCCTCCCGGGAAGTCGATCCGCCGGTGGGAAGTGTAACCACCTACTCAATAGACGCCTATCATTACTACATAGACGGTCTTCGCTTCCTGCAGCAGGCATACTTTGACGATGCCGTCCGCTGTTTTGAGCGCGCCCTGGAATTCGATTCCACGATGGCCATGAGCTACTACTATCTTGCGAAAATGCAGAATCGCGATGCCATTGACAAAGCAGTCGAATACGGCAATCGGGCCAGTCGCAAGGAGCAGTTGTACATCCTCAGTCTGCAGGCGACCCTCAGCGGCGACGCGTCAGCGGCCCGCGGATACCTCGAGCAGATTCTCGAGCAGTATCCCGACGACAAAATTGCGTTGTTTGATCTGGGTTCGATGGCAAGCCGCTCCGGGCGACACGCCGAGGCAGCGGCATACTTCGAACAGGTGCTGGACATTGCACCCCTGAACCGCAGTGCCTACAACGCGCTGGCCTACGCATGCGCGAACGGGGGTGACGTCGATCAGGCCCTGGTGTGGATTGACAGTTGTATTGCCCTGTTTCCCGATGAACCAAATCCTCATGACACCAGGGGAGACATCGTCTCGGCGTCCGGCCAGCTTGACAGTGCTATTGCCTCGTACGAACGCGTGTACCGATTGAAGCCGGACTTTGCCAATTATGCGACGCTGTTCAAGCTCTCCCGGTTGTACATTTATCGGGGCGACTACAGCAAGGCGCAGGACTGTGTGCAGGAGGCCGCTGTCGGCGGCGAACGCATCATCCGCTCGGTGGCCCGTACCTACATGGGCTTGATCCCGATGTATCAGGGGAAACTCGCGGAGGCCGAATCTATACTGAGCGATGGCATCGCTGCGGACCGTCTTGAGCAGGCTACCACCGGGCGCTATGGCGACAGGTCGATGAAGCACTTCATCCGATCACGCATATTTGTAGAGCAGGGACGATTCAAGGAGGCCGCAGCCGAAATGCGACTGGCCATCGAAGTGCATCACCTGGTCTATTCCAGCCGTCAGCCAATGTACCGCTGCAGCCTGGCTCAGGTGCTGGCCGAGGGGGGTGATTTCGAGGGCGCTGCCGAAATCATCGATATCCTGAGAGAAGAATATCTGAACAATTTTGAACCGGCCCAATTTGCGTACTGGTATGCCTCCGGGTGTGTGGAACTCGAACAGGGACAGCCGACGCAGGCCGCGGCAAGTCTTGAGAAGGCGATTGAGGCTCTGCCGGATTACGACGGGCAATACATGCTGGGCAGAGCCTACGTTGAAGCCGGTCTGACAGAGCATGCCATTGCCAATCTCGAGGCCATGATGAGTAACTACCCCGACCGCTGGCGGTTGATTCTCGGTCTCTGGACCGCCCGCCTTCCGTTTTACCTGGGATTGGCCTACGAACAGGCCGGACAGACGGACAGGGCCGTGGTTCAACTGGAGACATTCCTGAACACGTGGCGTAACGCGGATTCCTGCCTGACGGACGTTACCGTTGCGCGCGATCACCTGGCGCGATTGACGACCACGCCATAGATTCCAGATCAAACTTGACGGTTCGCCACCCGCAACTGCATCTTGACGAATATCCCTTTGGATCACACTCAAGGAGTTCAGTATGTCGGGAAACTTCCATTCAAGCCGCCCGGGCACCGTCGCGGTTCTTCTTCTGTCCATGGCTCTGTGTTTTGCGGCTACCAGCCTCGCATTCGCAGGCGACATCCGCCCGGATACCGAGACACAACCGGTGGCAACATTCTCAATTGTCGCCCGGGACTCCGTTACGGGTGAGCTCGGCGTGGCTGTCGCCTCACGGTTTTTCGCGGTCGGCAGCGTGGTCCCCTGGGCGAAAGCGGGTGTCGGGGCTATCGCCACGCAGGCCTATGCCAACACAACCTTTGGCCCCAACGGTCTTGAACTCCTGGGGCGCGGTGTGTCCCCCGAGGTTACCCGTGATGTCCTTTTGCACAACGATATTCAGCCGGATCGTCGCCAATTCGGAATTGTGGCCGCTAATGGGGCCGCCGTGACCCACACCGGCGAGGGGTGCACATCGTGGGCCGGTGGGCGCTCCGGTCCCAACTACGCCGTACAGGGGAATATCCTGACGGGCGAGGACGTGGTTCTGGCGATGGAAAACGCTTTCCTTACAACCGAGGGCACCCTCGCAGATCGGTTGTATGCGGCCTTGCTGGCCGGAGAGTCAAAAGGCGGTGACTCGCGCGGCAAACAGTCCGCAGCCATTCTGGTGGTCAAGGAACGGGCCGGTTACGGCGGCTTCAATGACCGTGCAATCGACGTGCGAGTCGACGATCACCCGGAACCGTTTAAGGAGATCGGACGACTGCTCACTATCGCACAGATGAATTATGCCTGGAACGAGGCTTGGACGCTATTCACTGAGAAAAAGTTCGCCGAATCACTGCCGCACATGGAACGCACCGCCCGGCTGGCTCCGGATTATCCTGAAGTGCTCTACGACCTGACGGTCATTCGATTGGCCAATAAAGATGTCGACGGTGCGCTGGCGGCATTGGAAGGGGCGCTGGCGGGCAACGCCAAGCTGCTCGAGCAGGCAAAAAAAGACAGTGATCTCGACGGCCTGCGGGAGAACTCGACTTTCAAGAAGTTGGTGACGGGCGAGAAGTAGCGCCGGGGGGTTCGCACGTATCGTAGCGCCGTCGACCGCAGCTTAGAAGTACACCCGGAACGAGGCGTAGTACAGATCGGCGTAGTTACCGAATTCTGAGTTGACGCGCAGGTCGACATCCAATCCGCCTGAGGAGACTATTTCTCCCCTGGCCCCCAGACCGATATTCGCGCCGGCGGACAGATAGATGTTCTCTGCGATGTTGTACTCCGCACCGGGGGCCAGAAACAACGACGGATCACTCAGGTTGACCAGCATCTGACCGCTTACCGTGATCAGTGGGGTCACCGGGTGAGTGATGCCGGGGCACAAGTAGTGCTTCCCGGTAAGAAAAACCGAACCGTCAAGGTATGCCGGGCTCAGCAAGTCACTGACTTGCAGCCGATCGGCATCGTATCCGGCACCGTTGTAGTGGTACTCGCAGAAGAGATATGTGCCGTCGCGCAGGACATAATCAAATCCTGTGGTGATCCGAAAGTAATCCAGATCGTTGCGCCGATATCCGTCTTCCAGCGCTCCTACCAATACATGGGCTGCCTCCAACCAGCAACCGGCGCCGCCGATCGGACGGGTGATGTCGATGCCCAGCATCAGGTGACGGCGAAATCCTGTTACTATTGCCGAGATGTCTGTACGCGCATGGTACGTTTTGGCTCGAAGGAAAAAGGCGTTGTTGCGGAAATGCGCATCGTCGCCAAACACAAGGCCACCGTCAAGCTCACCCATTAGCCCGAGCGGGATTCGTATGCGAACGGCATCCACACCTCGCCGGTCTTCCACGTCGAGCGCATCGAAGGAAAACGGAGCGAGCACGTCGGTGGGGTTGATCACCCGGGCCGATCCCCAGGCGACCGCCTGACGGCCCACGTAGGTGTCGGCGAGGGATGTATTGACCGTCACCAGAGCCCGATCCAGGTTCTGATATATCTGGAAGCTGCCCGCAGCCTCGTCGTCGTCCGGGTACAACCTATCGGCGAAATCAACCGCGCGATACTCCCGCTCCTGAAGGTTGTGAGCCAGGCTCCATTCCGGGTCACCTCCGGCCTCCTGAACCCAGGGCGAGATATCGTAAGCCAGTTCCACGGAGACATGAGATGAGAGGGTTGCCTCGGCCCTCAGTCGCAGCCGGTTTGTCACCATTCCTTCGATTGGCTGGGATAAGTCCAGGCCGCCAAACTCGTAGTCGACCGGGTTTATAGCCTGAGTGTAGTTTTTGTTGTAACCGGTCAGGCGCACATGACCAATCGCCCCGGCGACAATCGGGAACAACAGTGTCAACAACATGGCCGACAAGAGCAATCGCAGGGCATTCACGTCATGGACTCCCGGTTCGCAGGCCGCTAGCCGCGGACCTCATCACTGTGGATGACACCGTCGCGCAGCGTGATCAAACGACGAGCCCGTTCCATTATCTGCGTGTCATGTGTCGAAAACAGAAACGTAATGCCGCTGTTTTCGTTGAGGGTTCTCATCATGTCCAGCAACTCGGCGCCGGTTTTGGAATCGAGATTGGCGGTTGGTTCATCGGCCAGGATTATCGCCGGACCGGAAACCATCGCCCGGGCTATGGCCACCCGCTGCTGTTGTCCACCGGAGAGCTTGGTCGGCAACCGGTGAGCAAAGCCGGCCAGGCCGAGCTCGCCGAGTATCTTGTCCACTCGATCGTGCCGTTCCTGCTTTGACACGCCCTGGAGCAACATGATGTATTCGACATTCTCTTCCACGGTCAGAACCGGGATGAGATTGTAGGCCTGAAAGATGAAGCCTACCCGGTCGCGCCGGAAGTCCGAAAGCTCCGTCCCGGACATGGCCGATAGCTGTTTGCCGGCCAGCCAGACCTCGCCCGAGGTAACTGTGTCCAGACCGGAGATGATATTGAGAATTGTCGTTTTGCCCGAGCCCGAGGGTCCGACGATGGCGGTGAATTCACCACACCTGATGGTCAGGTCTATTCCGCGAACCGCATGCACGGGCACGCCGTTATCCTGGTAGGTTTTGGTAACCCCCGTCGTAACAATCAGATCATGAGTATCAGCGTGTGACATGTGCAACATCTCCTAGAAGCTTCGCCGCATGGCCTCGGCCGGTTTCATGCGCGCCGCGTAGGCTGCCGGGTACAATCCGACCAGCAGCGTAAACACAAACAGGCCGCAGGGATAGACAACAAACTGATCGAGTGTGAGAGCCGGATAGAGCATCTCCCGAAAGGTGACGCCGGAGAACTCAATCCCGGTGTAGTCAATACCGTAGTGCGAGAACAGGCCGGTAAGGACAAGTCCGAGAATTGACCCGAGAATAATACTGAGCAACGCCAGAGCGCCGGCCTCCAGTAGTATCAGGCGGGCCATGGCAATCGCCCGGGTGCCTACGGCCCGGAGTACGCCAAACTCAAACATGCGCTCGTACAATGACATGAAGAGGGTGTTCACAATGCCCAGAGATACCACGGCAAACAGGATCAGGCCGCCCACATACAGTCCCACCTTGGACAATTCGAAGAGGGCCTCAATCTCCGGCAGGATAGTGGTCCAACTGACGGCTTCGTTGCCGTTTTGCGAGTAGTGCTGCCACACCGGAGACTGCTTGTTGCGCCCATAGCTGCCGTCCGAGAACGTCATGGCTATTTCATGAAAATCGTCACCCAATCCCAGCATGGTTTGAGCCTGAGGCAGTCGGATGAACACCATACTGCGATCCATGGCATCAACATTGAAATGGTAAATACCCGAAACCCGAAACATCTCCTGGGCGAGATCCCCGGTATGAGCCTGGGCGGTGGTAAGGACCACGCGCGCGCCGATTCTGGTTTCCAGTATTTCCGCCAGTTTGGAGCCGATCAGGATGTCCCGGGGATTGTTCCCCTGGAGATAGCTGCCCTCAATGACTGCTTCGTCGACCAGTGACAACGCCGGTTCGGTTGTCGGGTCAATCCCGATCATTGTCACGGCGCTGAGGTTGGCCGGTGAAGTGATCATCGCAAACGCCATCGCCCGGCGGGTATACGCGGCAATAAGAGTGTCTTGACCGAGGGCGGCCATCATACCATCGCCATCAACAACTGCCTCCTCAACCGCGAGATTCTCCCGATAGCCCCTGGCGTGGATCTGACCCTCGCCCAGCAGTGACTCAGTGGCCGAAGCCACCAGGTTGTGCTCCATGCCGATCATCACAGCATCCATGAGAATCAAGGCTGCCAGGCCGATACCTATGGCGCTGCCGGCGATGAACGTCCGCCGCTTGTTGCGCATGAGGTTTCGAACAGCCAGTTTCAGGTATAGCATGGCTGGGTCACTTTCCTCAATGGGTCCTGAGTGCTCGGGCCGGGGCCACCCGGGCGGCGCGCAGCGCCGGCAGAATGCTGACCAGAACGGCTGACAGAATGACGGTCACGGCCGGGATGAGAATGCTGCGGGCGTTGACCTCGGCGTAGTAGTGAGTGAACTCCATGCCGCCATAGGTAAATGCCTGGGGCATCACAATGCCGTGGATCGACAGGGTGTAGTTGATTATCAGGCTGATACCGGCACCGATTGTCACTCCCACTATTGACATGATCCACACCTCGTAGAGCACCAGTCGGAATACCTGTCCCGGGCGGGTTCCCACGGCCTTCAGGACACCGTATTCGCGAGTGCGTTCCAGAACGGTCATAAGGATTGTGTTCAGGACGCCGATTGACACAATCAGCACGATGATAAACAGCCCGATCCACGAGCCCTGCTGGTCAGCCTTCATGGCGACATAAAACGGGCGGGCAAACTCCTGCCAGGGCGCAACCTCAAGGTTGGGCTCGTTGAGGCGGCTTTGAATGGCCTCGGTTGCCTGCGCGACGTCTTCGAGCGATGATGCAATCACTACCAGCTCATGCACTGCACCCGCAAGCACCAGTAACTCCTGAGCATCAGCCAGGTGCAGGTACAGCGACGCCTGGTCCTGAATGGCATCGCCGCTCTCCAGAATTCCCACGATTGTGTACAGGTCGTTTGCGATTGAACCATCGGCCCCCTGCGACACCACCACGATCTCATCGCCGCACCCGGCTTTCAGCGTCCGGGCCAATCCTCGTCCAATCACCGTTTCATGAGCCGCCTCGGCCGAGAGCGATCGCCCGTCAATAATCTTCCTGTCGAACCGTGTTGCCCGAGCTTCGCGTTCCGGATTGATGCCTACAATCTGCACGCCGGAGGTCTTTTCCGCCACCGAGGCCAGCGCGGCCGAAAACAGGCGCGGCGTCCAGGCCTCAACTTCCGGGATGTCCTCGATCCGACTGCCAAGCTCGGCTCCATTCGTGATGTTGCGATAGAGCGACGGCCGATCAAGGTAGCCGGCCGCGTGTATCTGTATATGACCCAGACGATTTCGCGTGAACATCTCGATGATCCGATTGTAGGTACCGTCGGACCACCCGATAGAAATAGCAGACAACGTAAAACCGCCCAGGAGAGTCAGGATAGTCAGGGTAGTTCGACGTTTCTGCCGGAAAATATTCCGCCAGGCGATTGTCATCGTCAGCATAAGAGCTCAGTTCCCTGTCTGAGATCGCAGATTCCGCAACGAGAAGATGTCATCCGGAATCTCCCGGTCAAACTCAAGTTGTTTGTACCGAATAACAGTCCGGTGGCCTTCCTTTGACATGGGAGTCATAGTCATGACGGCGGGGAGACGTCGACCGTCAAACGTGGTGATCTCGCTGTATTGGAGCACGCGCATGAGTTTGCCGTCTTCGTCGTAGTACCGCTGCCAGACCGGCATCCAGTCTTTGCGCGTGGCGGCGGTGATAATATTGCCCCAGACAATCGGCAGGTCTTCGCGCGGGATACTGTTGATGTATATCAGCGAGTCCGCGGCATCCTCGACCGTGATCACTTCATATGTGAAGTCCTCAAATAGTGAAAACTCCTTCACCAGATCGTCGTTTGTAAAATCCGAACCCATCCACGAACTCATCATCATTGACGGCGGTATTTTCATCACTTTGTTCGTTTTTGGAAGGTAGTTCCACATTTCGTTGCCAAGTCGCAGCGTGGCCACGCCGTTGTCCTTTTTGGGGGCGGTGATGCGAATCAGCGTTTTGTCCATCCCTATCGACCACGCGTACATGGCCATGGTTCGCTGCCAGTTCGGGGTGACGATTTCCATCTCGAATTCAGCAATACTGGATGTCGATCGATACATCTGATCAATGTGATGGATCACCGAATCAACATCGATATCGTCCGCTGCCTGTGCCCGGATATTCCCACCCAGTGCAATAAACAGGGTGGCAAGAGTCAGCCATTGCGCTGTTTTCATTGTTCCAGTCCTTTGAGAATCAACTCACTGATCCGATCCGGCGTGTCCGGGTCGGTCAGGTTCAGCATCCCGAGGGCGGCATGAAATAT
>JAHIVM010000045.1 GCA_018816665.1 Candidatus Zixiibacteriota bacterium | reverse complement strand
CATCTCGAGCTTGGTATCATACTTCTCAAGCTCTTTTCTTATTACTGAGGATACTTCTTCAGGATTAAGCGCCATTACCGTACTCCTGCACGTATCGATATCACCACATCAAACGTTATCGTTCTCATGATCGTACCCGTAGGGTTCCAGCCGGCGGCCGTGATCCTAATGGACCTTGACCTGACCGAGCTGTTCCTCCAGTTGATCCATCCCATGCCTGACGGAACCATCAATAATCTGGTCATGCATGATGACGATCATACCGCCGATTAACGACGGGTCGACCTTTTTTTCCAATTCTATCGTGCCACCGGCCACTTTGGCGGCCAGCTTCGCCTGCAACCTGCTCTCTTCATCCGGGTTCACCGGTACCGCCGTGATGACGGTGACGCGGTTTATGCCCTTATGCAATTCAACCAGACGGTTGAACTCATCGATGACATCCGGCAGTTGATTGATACGGCGTTTGCGTACCAGCAACTGCAGGAACTCAACGAGCAGGCGCTCCAGCCGTTCACCAAAGACGGAGCGAACGACCTCCAGTTTCCCGTCAAGGGCGATCCTGGGAGAACTCAAAAACGTCAACAACCGGCGATCAGTTTTGAGCATCGCGGCCAGGCCGGTCAACTGCTCGTAGGACTGATCGATGATGTTGCGCTCCCGCACCGACATGAACAGGGCGTTTGCATATTTCTGTGCAACTTCCTGGGCGATCATAATATCAGACTTTCTCCAGTCCGTCGATGAACTTACCGATCAACTCGCGGTGTTTGGCTTCATCCAGTTTTTCGTGGATGACCTTCTCAACAGCGGTCATGGTCATAGCAACCATGTCATCGCGGAGCTGCACTTTGGCCTTGGCGACATCTCGTTCGAGGTCCCCTCTGGCTTTTTCACGCAACCCCTTGACTTCATCCTGCGCTGACGCTTTGATTTCCGCCGCCATCTGTTTGCCTTCTTCAGCCGCTTCGACCAGCTTGGCCCGACGCTCGTTGTCGATTTCTTTGAGCTTGGCCTGGTATTCGGCGGTCAACTGGGCTGCGTCCGCTTTGTCCTTCTCAATCGTCTCGAATTCCCCCGCGATTTTGGCGCGGCGTTCCTCGAGCATGTTCATGAGCGGACCCCATGCGAACTTCTTCAGCAGCCAGACGGTGATCAGGAAGCTGACAAAGTGTGTTATGGCCTGGGCAAGATCAAAACCTAGGGCTTCAAGCACAGTAGATCTCCGTTTTTTGTGGCATGTCCGGTCTGCACCCGGCCATGCCGTCCATCAGCCTGTTGAAATCAGCCACCAATCTTACCATTAGCGATAAAGAACACCACCAGCGCGTAAATCGTCAGCGCCTCGATGAGGGCCGAACCAATGATCATTGCGGTCTGGATTTTACCAGCAGCTTCCGGCTGACGACCGATAGCTTCCATCGCGGAACCAACGGCCCGACCGAGACCAAGGGCGGAACCCACAGCAGCGATTGCCACACCAAGCGGCAAAGCCAACGACAGCATCGACTGATAATCCATTTTGTCCTCCTAGAAAACCGTCTATACAGTTCTTACAATTATATTCATATCCGCCTAATGATGCTCCTCATGCGGCAGCATCATCAGGATGTAAATTGACGACAGCAACGTAAACACCAGCGCCTGAATCAGCGACAGCAACATCCCCAGGAAGATGAAGGGCAGGTTCAGCGGCAGACCGACCGGCGAGTGCATGAACGACAGCGCCGCAATACCCAGGCCGACAAATGCCGCCACCAATACGTCCTCACCGGTGATGTTACCAAAAAGACGAAGGGCAAGGCTGAGCGGCTTGGCCAGCTCTCCAATGATGTGCAGGGGTACCATCAGGGGTACCAGACACCAGGAGATGACGTCGCGCGGGCTGCCCGCAAGGTGATCCAGCCAGCCCACAAAGCCCAGGCGCGATATCCCGGTCCATTGCGCGTACAAAAAGACGGTAATGGCGAGCGTGGCCGTGACATTGATACTGGTGGAAGGCGAGTGACCCAGCGGAATCAGCCCCCAGAAGTTGTTGATCAAAATGTAGAAAAACAACGTCCCGAGGAACGGCAGGTACCGTTTGGCCTCTTTGCCCATGATGCTTTTGAAAAAATCAAACATCCCCTCGACCAGCACCTCGAGGAAGTTCTGAAGCTTGCCCGGGATCATCGTCCGCTTACGATAGACGACAAAAGAAACCGAGCACATGATGAGCGAGGTTGCGATCGCGTAAATGGGGTTGCTCCAGAGATACGCCGCACTGTCATGGGCAAACAGCAGGCCGAGCAAACTGGGCAGATGCGGCGGACCGCTACTGTGACCGCCACCGTGAGCATCGCCGGCCGCTTCATGGCCACCGCCGCCACTGGCAATTGCGACAATTGAGGGCAGCCAGGTAGGCGCCAGCATCAGGAGCTTGTGAATCACTAAGCCTATCATAACACCTTCTGAATGTTACGGGTATTCGAGCTCTGTTCGTCGGCGTTGGTCAGCCAACGTCCCACGGCCTTGAGGAACATGATCGCAAAAAGACCGGTGAAGCCGATCAGGAGGCACATGGGATCAAACTGTGGTATCGTCAGGAGGAAGTACCCGGCCGCAAACAGGAGCACGAAAAGGACCAGCACCACCAATACGGGGCCGATATTCTCCACTCCTTCAGGCCGAATGACCGAGCGAATCAGTTTGGACAGCAACATGATGTTGAACATGGCCCAGACCGTGCCCGAAAGAACCGCTATAGTAGGGTATACTCCGAAATAGTAGAGTCCGAACGGGAGGAAGATCAGCAGGACTATGCCGGTTGTCCTAAGGGATCGGTCAATGAAATCAAGTCCCATCCTATTGATCGTCCTCTTCCTTATCGAGCGCTTGAGCTTTTTGAATCAGCAGGTAAATCTGTCGTCCTGCTGCTCCGAATCCCAGCGTGAGTCCAAGAATCATTAGCCACGGATCGGTACCCAGCTTTGAATCCGCCCATTGTCCTGCAAAAAACCCCATCAACGGGGAGACTATCAGGATGGTGGGAACGGCCAGGAGCACCCCAGCTGCTCCGAAGCTTCCGGCCTTCTTTTTTGCCGGCGGTTTCAACAGGGTCACACACGACCCCCAAAGCTATAGCTAATAACTCGCCAATATATTTCGGCGGTCTGAGATGTCAACAGATTTCTGCCTTTTGGCGTCCGTAATTTGTGAAAAAAGTATCATGGGGTACAATACCGGACTTTTTAACTGCCCCTGAAGCACGATTTTAGCACTTGCCCCCACTCCCACACTTACCATATTAATGGCATAAGTTTCATGAGCATGCTGGAAGGGAATCTATGATGAGAATGTCTGTAACTGTCCTGGTCCTGTTGATCCTGTCGACCCTGTGGGGCCTCACCGGATGCGGCTCGAAAGAGAATGCTGATCTCCCGGCCAACGATCAACAGGCAGCCTATACCGCGGACCAGCAACTGTACGAGGATGCGGCCAAAAAACTGGTCGGTACCTTCATGCGCGACCTGCAGGGCGAATTGATGAGCGCCATGAAGGACGGCGGTCCTGAAAACGCCATCAGGGTTTGTAATACGGCAGCCCCCGAAATCGCTGCAGCCCACTCGGCGCAGGGCTGGACGATCAAGCGGGTTTCCGAACGGTTCCGCAATCCTGATAATCGAGCCGATACCACCGAACTGGCCGTCCTGGCCCGTTTTGCAGACACAACCGGCGCGCCGGAGATTGTCGCAAACTGGACGGAGATTGACAGTCTCCGGACATTTCATTTCTACAAGCCGATACGTGTCGGCCAGCTATGCCTGAACTGCCACGGCGGAGTACAAACACTGGTCCCCGGGGTGTATCAGAAGTTGAAGAAGTACTACCCTGCCGATCGAGCGGTCGGCTACAAAGCCGGGGATTTGCGCGGCATGTTTGTGGTGGAAGCGCCCTGGCCCGATGGGGTTGAATATGCCCGCCAGTTGCTCAACCCGGATACCACAACGACGACCGACACAATCGCCCAGTGACCGGGTGAACGATTTGGGATCGACCGCAAACTCTGGACGGTCCCGGGCGGTTACAGAACATAGACGGCGGCCCGGCATTTCGCCGCGGCCGCCTTCTCTATTAACTGGAGGATCCCTATGTTCAGGTTGTTTACCGGTTTTGCTACGCTGTTGCTCGTCGCCGCCACGGCGCCGGCCCAGTCCCCCCCGCCCGGACCCTGCGAGTCGCCCGAGGCCGCACAGTTCGATTTCTGGCTCGGGACCTGGGATCTTGCCTGGGTAGGCGGCTCCGGGACGAATATCATCAGCAGAGAACTTGACGGCTGTGTGATCCAAGAGGACTTCACCGCCGACGGTGAGCAGCCGTTTCGGGGCATGTCCGTATCGACGTATAACACCCGAACCGGCCGATGGCACCAGACCTGGGTGGACAATCAGGGCGGCTATCTTGACTTCACCGGCGGATGGTCCGACACGGCCATGGTCCTCAGCCGGTCGGCGACTGACTCGACCGGAACATCGTTCCTACAGCGGATGGTCTGGACAGACATCACGCCGATGACATTGAATTGGCGCTGGGAACGATCGGATGACAATGGCGCCACCTGGACCACCCTCTGGGCCATCAGCTACGAACGACACAGGTAATCTCACACGGGAGAAGGCACCGTGAGCGACCGTCTCCTGGCCGACACACTGACGGTAGTCCACTTCGCGTGGATATTGTTCATGATCTACGGTTTTGTGCTGACGCTGCGGGGCTTCCGGCACCCGGAGTTTTTCGACCGCTGGCTGTTCCGTTCGGCTCATCTGGCGGGCATACTTTTTGTGGCATCGCTGGAATTGCTGGGCAGGTATTGTCCGTTGACAGTGTGGGAAAATGCCCTGCGACGGCGGCTTGACCCCACGCAGGACTACCCCGGCTCATTTATCGCCGGGTATATCGAGAAGCTGATCTATTACGAAATCGATTTGTGGATTATCGCCATCCCCACTGTTCTGGTGGCGGGGATTACGTTACTTATTTTTGTGATGCGACCGCCGAAGCGGCTGCGGGGCTGGTTTGCGGGCAGCTGAAGGCACGCTGCGGTCGTTGATTCAGCACACCATTTCGGGGGTGATCATCCATTTGACCGCCCACTTCTCTTTCCCCACCTTTTCGAGGCACACCATTCCAGCCATCTCAAACGATACAATCTGTTTGTTGGCATCGCCGCAAAGAAGCAGGGCGGCCAGTTTGGCGAGATGCGGCAGGTGCCCCACCAGCATGATGTCCTTCTCCTGCTCGCCGATCTTCTCGGCCCAAATGGCGGGATCGGACATGGGTTCGAGATCTTTGACGGATGTCACCGTAGCCGTGTCGGTCAACACCTCGTATATCTCCTCGGCCGTACGTTGAGCTCGAACCTTACCGCTATGGACGATAATGCCGACCTTGATAACAGCTTTTTTGGCAACATAGGTAGCCACCCGTTTGATATCGGTGAGGCCCTTTTCGGTCAGCGGACGATCCGGATCTTCGTCCTTGCTCATAGCCTCGGCGTGTTGGACAAGATACACCTTCACTACAACGTCCTCCGTGGAAATGGAACCTCATTCATTACCAGCATACGACCCGGCGGGGAGTACCGCAAGTTTGAAACAGGCCAACACTGCGAACGACCGCCCTGGCCCGGCCACTCAGTCAGTTGGCACATATGCTCTTAGAAGCGGTATCCGGCACTTACCCGGAATGTCTCATCAAGTTCGTCGTGATGAAGATATGCAAAATCAAGCGTGATGTTATGGAAATCTACTCCGCCGCCGGCCGTAAAGCGACCGATATCAAAGCCGGCGCGGCCAAAAACCATGTCCCGGTAGCCCAGTTCCCAGCCCCAATGGGTATCCAGCGATATTGCCCCGGTCCAGTATTGGGCGTTCCATTTCAGGTTTTCGAAGCGGATGTCCCCGCTGGTCAAAATGCGGCCGGTGAAGTCGGCATAGTTGTACTCCAGCATGAGGCCCGGTTTGACGGTCGGATATATCGACTCCGTGTTGGCCTCCCGTTCGACCACGTTCCCATCGGCATCAAGGACCTCGGTCTTCCCCGAGTAACGGATGAACCCGGTGGTGATGTCGGTAACAGTCAGACCGAGATTGACGAACCGATGCGCCCTATAGACAATACCGGCATCCATGGTCAATCCGTAGCCGGACTCGGTACCTATATCACGGTAGATGATTTTCGCCGTGAGACCGAAATCTACCGTCGCTTTGATGCGTCCCGAAACAGCAGCCGAAAACAACCAGTCGCCGTGTGACTCCTCGCGAACGACATACGGCCGCTCGAACTCATTGAGCTGCGTGATTTTGATGCCCCCGCCGCCGAGATAGTAGACGTAAAAGCCGAACGCGTGAAGCGGTGAATGCTCTTTGCGACGGCTGTCCACATAAGAGATAAAATCATGATTAAGGAGCGACCCAAACGTCTCCGCATGCATGGCCGTTATGTAGCGGCCGCCCAGCGAATTCATGCCGGCCGGGTTCCAGTACGCCGTGGTACCGTCGAAAGGTCCGGCCACGACCGCGCCTCCCAGGGCAAGACCGCGGGCCCCCACACCGAGACTGAAGGCCTCGCCGGCGTACTTGGCGGCATGGGCAGGGACGGCCAGCAGGAGGCAGAGACCTATCAGGGCGATGTTGCGCACCAGCGTCATGTTCTACCGTTACCGGGTTGCGGGGTTGCCTTATATGCAGGCGGCATTACCGCCGACTGCGCTCAACGGAACGACTATCATTATACACCATCTTGCGCAGCAGGCAAGTATGCCGCCGCAATATTCTCGAAAGAAAAAAGGCGGGAGTTAACCTCCCGCCTCCATTCCGACATTCTGTAGAACTCAGTCTATTTGCTGCCATCAGCCTTTTTGGAGTCGTCGGCCTTCTTGGTCTTACCACAGGCAGCCGCAGCGGCGGCACCACAGGTGGCGGCGCAGGAAGCAGCTTTGGCATCAACCGTCGTGGCACTGGCGTTGACTACGGCCGGAGCGATTTCCGCCTTGTAGCCCTTGTCCGTGACAACCTTCAGCAGGGCATCGTTGGTCACCAGCTTCGGATCGATGAACACGAAGGCGGTTTCGGTCTCGTGGGAGACGGTGCCGACCTTCATTACGCCCGGGACCTTCTCAAGAGAGGCGCGAAGACCGTTTTCACAACCGGCACAGGTCATGCCCTTGACGGACATGGTGACGGACGAGAATTTGCCGGTCTGGCAGTATTTTTCGCAATCTTCAAGACTGATGCCCTTGGCGGCGACACACTTGGCCTTATCCTCAGCGGAACAGGCGGTGGCGGTAGTTTTTCCGGCGCCACAGCCCGGACCGGCGAACGACGTCACCGGGGCGATCATCAGCGCCATAAGCGCGAGACCAAAGATGCTGACAGCAAGATGCTTTTTCATGTGGATCACTCCTTGTACCTGAATATTCTTCTGTGATATGTACTTCTGTCGCTAATATACTCTTGCAGAACAAATCGTCAACCAAACTCTTAGTACAGCGATAAGATTAGCCTTTGTTTGGTATCTGGTCTCTTTAACACAAGAACCGCCAATTTGGTTTCACAAATAGGACTTTTTTTGCCCTAATTACTCGTAAGGATCCTGACTGCAAGCACATAGCAGCTTTGATGGCGGGACCGGATTCCTGTCGAAGAAGCACTAAAAACACATGATTCCCGACTGCCAATCTTTCGGAGTTACGTCGACGGATATCAGAGGGTGGATTGGGGAGGGAAAACCCGGCGAAGCCAATAGCGGTTTCAGTCAAAAAGGGTCGGCTGGTAGCAGGCCCAGGACGAAGGCTCGATCCGGTGCTTATGCTTGTACCGGCAATCGCCGTTTTTGCAAATGCGCGGCGAGCGTTTTCCGAGGTACTCAAACGACTCCCCGCAGACCTCGCAGGTAGCCTTTTTCCAGTCCAGGTCGGGCAGCTTGATTTCGGATTTTTGTATCGCCACGGGCCTTCTTTGCTCTTCAGGTGTTTTCAACCCGCCGAAGATACGGGTCGGACATCACGTTGACAATCATTTTTGTAGTGAATCATCACACGATTACGTTGCCGGTCAGGAGCCCTTCTTTTTGCGGTTGGCCACAAAATCCCACAGAACGTATTTCCCCAGGTTGTCCACCGATGAAAAATATGCCCGGCCGTGATTCAGTTCCGTCAAACGGGCCACAAAGTCCTGCAGGTAAGGATCATCCGTCACCATGAAGGTTGTGATGGGGATCTTCTTTTTGCGGCAGATGACCGCTTCGTCAAGTGTCCGATTCACGATACGCGGGTCCAGCCCCATGGGGTTTTTGTACAGCTCGCCGTTTGGTCGGGTGATCATCGACGGTTTCCCGTCGGTGACCATGAAGATCTGTTTGTTGGCGTGTTTTTT
>JAHIVM010000555.1 GCA_018816665.1 Candidatus Zixiibacteriota bacterium | reverse complement strand
CTCCATGATCTGGCGGACGTTTTCGCGGCGACGGTCGTACTGGGATTCGCCGCGATCCTGCCGACGAGCCATATCCAGGAGCTTCTGGGCTGAACGGCCAACCTGCTCCGCGAGCTTGTTCGCCGGCTTATATTCCTGCCGACGGTAAAATTCCCAGGCTCGCGATAGCGATTCCCGTCCCGTTTCCAGGAGCACGTCGAGGTCAGCAACCGCCCCGGCCGCTACTTCGTTGCGCACCTGATCGAGCAGTTCACCGGCTCGTTCCAGCTTGCGAAGCACTGCTCCCTCAAGCTGCTCCGAAATCCGGGCGCTCGCCATCGCAGCCGTCGCCTTTTGCTGCGCCTGCCGGGTTACGGCCATGCACACCAGGTAGGCATCCGTCTGAAATGCCTGCCGGGCCGACTTCTGGAGAGTCACAGCCTGCTGAAGCAGTTGACCGGCCTGCGGGTTGCCCGAGGTCTGAACGGCTTCCCGGGCACGGAGCAATAACTCCTCGGTCTGATCCAGAGCCGCCTGGGCGCGTTCGCGGTTTCGCTCCTGCCCCTGGGCCAGAACCCCCGAAGAGACCAGCAAAAGGGCCAGAACAACAACACTGTAGAATGAATACCTGCGTAGCATAATAACTCCTACCTTGCCTCAGGTTCATTCAAACCCTGTGCCGAACTGCCCGGCATCCATAAGTGCCAATATAGTAACATATTACAGCCACACACCAATCCTCCTGCCGTCCCTGACCGTACCCCCAGGTACAAAACGCGTCCCGGTCCGACCGCATCGGTCCACTCGGAGGCGGAAATCACGGCTTTAAGCCATGGATTTTCATCCGGCTGTAGAGCCGTCGACGGGATATCTTCAACAAACGGGCCGCCTCGGTTTTGTTGCCTCCGGCCTGCTCCAGGGCCTCCAGAATCATCTCCTTTTCGGCGCTTTCAAGACCTCCTTTGGATCCTCCCCGGATCTGGTCGGTGGTCAGCGGGTCGGTGTTGACATCGAGAGAGAAGTCTTCCGCAGTGAGGGCCTCGCCGCCGGCCAGAATGGTCGCCCGCTCCAGGACGTTTCGCAGCTCCCTGATGTTGCCGGGCCAATCATAGCGCAGAAACAGATCCCTGATATCCGGAGTCAGTTCGATATGGCGATAGCTCTGCTGTTTCAGAAAGTGCTCCGAGAGGGCCAGCACATCCTCGCCCCGTTCGTGAAGCGGGGGGAGGTCGATAGGAAACACGTTCAGCCGGAAAAACAGATCTTCCCGAAAAGCCCCGGCTGCGATCTCCTCTTTGAGGTCTCGATTGGTGGCCGCCAGCACCCGGACATCGAAGGACACGGTATCGACGCCGCCGACCCGCACCAGTTGTCGTTCTTCCAGTACGCGGAGCAGCTTGGTTTGCATTTCGGGCGACATTTCAGCGATCTCATCGAGGAATATGCTCCCGCTGTCGGCCAATTCAAAACGGCCCTGTTTGCGGGCGATCGCACCGGTGAATGCTCCCTTCTCATGGCCGAACATCTCCGACTCCAGAAGCGTTTCAGTCACGGCCGCGCAGTTGATCGCAATAAATGGGTGCTCCCGGCGGTTGGACAGGTCGTGAATCATGCGGGCCGCCACCTCTTTGCCGGTGCCTGACTTGCCGGTCAGGAGCACGGTAGCATCGGCCGCAGCTACCTGGCGAATCAACTTCTTGACCCGTTCGGTCGCGGGGGAGGAGCCGATGAATTCCACGCTGCTCCGCTCCCTGTCCACCTTCTGGAAGTGCTCCGCAAGTGAGGCTACCTTCTGGCGGGCCGCCAGACGCTGCACCTGCAGCACCAGTTCATCCAGTGAAAACGGCTTAATCAGGTAATCGGCGGCGCCCTTCTTCATGGCTTCCACCGCCGTCTCCGCCGTGGCGTAGGCCGTCATCATGATCACTTCGGTCCCCGCCTCGGCCGCCCGGGCCTTTTCCAGCACCTTCATCCCGGAGACTCCCGGCATCGACATATCCGTTATGACCACGTCAAAGGTGTGCTGCTCAATCAGCTTCAAGGCCTCGGCCGGATCAACGGTCGTTTCGACCGCATGCCCCTCGTCCTCCAGGGCTCCGCAAATCAGCGACGTCATTTTGGGTTCGTCGTCCACCACCAGAATCTTGGCCAAGCTCATTTCTCCGGTTTGCGGGGCAGCGCGATAGTCACCCGTGTCCCCGATTCTTTGTCGGATGTTATCGTCAGACTTCCGCCCATTTGTTGTACCAACTCGCGACTCAGATACAGACCCAACCCGGATCCGTCACTATGCGTGGTGTAAAACGGCTCAAACACTCTCTGCAGTTCTCTGGTGCTCAGACCGGGCCCCCGATCCTTGACTATCAACTGCACCCGGTCTCCATCCGCGAGTACATCGATCCCCAGCCGGACCGGTTTTCCGGCGGCCCGACAGGCGTTGGCCCCGTTCATCAGCAGGTTCAGGAGAACCTGGCGGAGGGAGCGGG
>JAHIVM010000554.1 GCA_018816665.1 Candidatus Zixiibacteriota bacterium | reverse complement strand
CAGTTGACGGCGGCGGCCCAGGAAAACCTCTCGGGTATTCGCGTGGTCAAGGCGTATCGGCAGGAGGAAGCTGAAGACAGGCATTTCGCAGGCATGTCCATGCGCTATATGGGGCTTAATCTGGACATGGCGCGCCTCCAGGCGCTGTTTCTCCCGGCCATTCAATTGATCGCCGGCAGTCTGATGTTGATGATGCTGTATTTCGGCGGCGTGGATGTGATCGCCGGACGGATGCCGCTTTCGACTATAGTAGCCTTTTTCCTCTACCTCGGTATGCTCACCTGGCCGCTCATGGCGGTCGGCTGGGTGATTTCGCTGTACCAGCGGGGAACTGCTTCGCTGGATCGCATCAACGGGATTCTGTTCACGCAATCCGACGTGCGGGATGATGCCCCGGACGCTGTTGATCGAGTGATGGCAGGTGCGGTGGAGTTTCGCAATCTCACGTTCGGGTACGACGGCCGCGATGTCCTCAAGGACATCAATCTGACCGTGAAGGCCGGACAGACAGTGGGCGTGGTCGGCATGACCGGGTCTGGAAAAACCACGATGGTTTCGCTGCTTGACCGCCTGTATCCCGTCGCACGGGGGCAGTTGTTCATTGACGGTGTTGATATCAACGACTGGTCTTTGACATCTCTGCGGGGACAGATAGGCTTTGCCACCCAGGAACCGTTTCTGTTTTCGGCCAGCATGGCCGACAACATGCGGTTTGGCATCGATGACGGTACGCTGGAAGAAGTGCAGGAGGTGGCCGAGGTGGCGGCCCTGGCCAAGGATATCGAGACGTTCCCGGAAACGTATGATACGATGGTCGGCGAACGGGGCATCACGCTGTCGGGCGGCCAGAAGCAGCGGACCGCGATCGCGCGCGCCATCCTGACGAATCCGTCGATCCTGGTGCTGGACGATGCTACGTCATCGGTGGATACCGAAACGGAGTTTGAAATCAACGAACGTATTCGGGCCCGCACCAAGCAGTTGACAACGTTTATTGTGTCGCACCGGATATCGTCGGTCAAAGACGCCGACATTATCATCTACATTGAGGACGGCACAATCATTGAACGGGGCACCCACGACGAGCTGGTTGCACTTGATGGCAATTACGCGGATCTGCACAGGATGCAGTTGCTGGCCCAGGAGATAGAGAGTCTCTGATGGCAGGTAATACGTACCACGAGGAAGAAGCTCTCGGGAAGGCCTACGACGCCCGTCTGATGAAACGGCTGATGGCGTATGTTCGGCCGTATCGCTGGGTAGTGGTGGTGGCGGTAGTGCTGCTTCTGCTGGTTTCGGCGCTGCAGGTAGTGATGCCGTACCTGGTTCAGGTGGCTATCGACGACCATATCACGCCGGGTGATATCCCCGGTCTGAGGATGCTGACTCTCCTGGCCCTGGGGGTACTGCTGGTGTCGTTTCTGGTGCGCTATCTCCAGACCTATATCATGGCCTGGCTGGGTCAGAAAGTGCTGCACGATATCCGCCGCCAGGTATTCGGTCACCTGCAGACGCTGAATCTCCAGTTTTTTGACCGCAATCCTGTGGGGCGGTTGCTTACCCGGGTGACCAACGATGTCAATACGCTGAACGAACTGTTTTCGTCCGGGGTCGTGACCATAATCGGTGATGTCTTCACGCTGGTGCTGATTGTCGCGGCGTTGCTGTACTACAACTGGCAACTGGCCCTGATTACCTTCACGGTGATACCGCTGCTGGTGACCGCCACTTTTGTATTCCGGGCCCGGGTACGCAATGTCTATCGAGAAGTGCGGGTGCGGCTGGCTCGTCTGAATGCCTTCCTGCAGGAGCATCTCACCGGTATGAAGGTGGTGCAATTGTTCGGCCGGGAGGAGCGTACCTTTGAGAAGTTTGATGAAATCAACCGCGATCTTCGGGGCGTTCACCTGCGCGGGATATACTACTATGCCGTATTTTTCCCTACGGTGGAGGTGATTGGCGCCCTGTCAATCGGCCTTTTGCTGTATTTCGGTGGTTTCCGGGTTCAGTCCGGGGTACTCACCTTTGGTGAACTGGTGGCGTTTATGACGCTGGTGGAGATGTTTTACCGCCCCATTCGGGACCTGGCAGAGAAATACAATATCCTGCAGGCCTCCATGGCTTCGTCGGAGCGTATCTTCCAACTGCTGGACAGCGAGCGGACCATACCACGACCGGAATCACCCCGTCGGATAGACCAATTCGCCGGTCGGATAGAGTTCAAAAACCTCTGGTTTGCCTACCACGATGAAGACTGGGTGCTGAAGGATATCTCGTTTACGGTTGAGCCGGGCGAAAAAATTGCGATTGTGGGAGCAACAGGGGCAGGGAAGTCATCGCTGATATCACTGCTGTACCGGTTTTATGACTACCAGAAGGGGTCGATCACGATCGATGGGGTCGATCTGAAGGAACTGGAGATACCTGATCTGCGACGGCACCTGGGGTTGGTGCTTCAGGATGTTTTTCTATTCAGCGGCGACCTGGCCGGCAACGTTCGCCTGCGGGAGGACTCGATATCCGAACAACGCATACGTCAGGCCTTGCAGCGGGTTGGTTTTGATCGCTTCCTGGACCAGATGCCAAACGGACTGGCGACCGAAATCAAAGAACGGGGAGCAACGCTTTCTACCGGTCAGAAGCAGTTGTTGTCGTTTGCGCGGGCGCTGGCCTTTGACCCGGATATCCTGATCCTTGACGAGGCGACAAGTTCTGTCGACACAGAGACTGAGCGATTGATTCAGAAAGCCCTGGAAGAGTTGCTTAAAGACCGAACCTCGATTATAATAGCCCACCGTCTGTCGACAATCGAGCAGGCCGACAAAATCATCGTCCTGCATCACGGCAAAGTGCGAGAGTGGGGACAGCACGATGAGTTGCTCAAGCAGCGGGGCATCTACTACCGGCTGTACCAGATGCAATATCGCAAACAGTCGCTTTCGGGCGGCGGGAATGTGACCCACGAGCAGAAACAGGCAAGCAGTTGACCAATATAGAACTTACTCAATTACTGGACTTCACGCGCGATCTGGCGCTGGGAGCCGGCCGGATATTGAAGTCGGGTTTCAGCCAGTCCCTTCGGGTCACCTATAAGGGGCGGATCGACCCGGTGACCGACTATGATCTCAAGGCGGAACGGTATATCACGAAGGAAATCACGTCCCGTTACCCGCATCATGAGATTCTGGCCGAAGAAGGCAGTGCCATTGGGGAGCGTTCGGAGTTTTGCTGGGTGATTGATCCGCTGGACGGGACAGTCAACTATGCGCACGGGTTTCCGGTATACTGCGCTTCGGTGGCTTTGCAGTATCGTGGGGAAAGTATCGCCGGGGCCGTCTGTGACCCGGAGCGCGATGAACTTTTCTGGGCCGGACTCGGACGGGGGGCGTATGTGAACAAAACGCGCATCGCCGTCTCGAATGAAAAGCGTCTGGAACGGGCTCTGCTGGCTACCGGATTTCCCTACGATATCGCCACGGCCCGTCGGAACAACCTTGGCTACTTTGCCCGCATGGCCAAAAAGGCCCAGGCAATTCGTCGACCCGGCTCGGCTGCGATCGATCTCTGCTGGCTGGCCTGCGGGCGGGTGGACGGTTTCTGGGAGTTGAAACTGCATCCCTGGGACTCAGCCGCGGCCATGTTGATGGTAGCGGAAGCCGGCGGACGCGTGACGCGCATGAATGGAAAGAAATACACGATTTTCGACAAAGACCTGCTGGCCTCAAACGGGCATTTGCATGTCGCAATGCGCAAAGTTCTGGCCGGTAATTGATGCGGATGCGATATGAAATTCAGATCGACAAGAGATAGACAGTAACGACTATGAAAAAGAAGCAGCTCATCAAATCAACATCGGGCATCCGGGGAGTAATCGGCAACGGTTTGGACCCGGTGACGATTACCACGTATGGTGCCGCGTTCGGCACGTTTCTGAAAAAGGGCACGGTGGTGCTAGGCAGCGACAGTCGACCGTCGGGCGAAATGGTCCGCCGGGCAGTCACCTCTGGCCTCATGGCGGTGGGGATCGATGTTATCGACATCGGTATCGTTCCAACGCCGACGGTGGAAATCGCGGTCAAGGGTTTGAAGGCGGTCGGTGGTATCTGTGTGACGGCATCGCACAATCCGGCCCCGTGGAACGCCCTGAAGTTTTTCAACAATACCGGTGAGTTTATCACGCCCGCCCAGTACAAACAGCTCAACCGCATCTTTGAATCGGGCAAGTTTGCGTACTGTCCGGTGGAGAAGCTGGGCACCCTCAGTTATCAGGACCGGTGGATCGGCGAGCATATCAAAAAGACCCTGGCCGTGAAAGCGGTCAACAAACCGGCCATAAAACGTCGGCGGTTCAAGGTCGTCGTGGATGCCATCAACGGTGCCGGTTCGGAGGCTTTGCCGGCGATGCTGGACAGGCTGGGTGTGGAGACGGTGCTGATCAACTGCAAGGGCGACGGCAACTTCGTGCACGAACCTGAGCCAACGCCCAAAAATCTGGCCCAGCTGGGCCGGGCGGTCAAACGCCACAAGGCCGATATCGGTCTGGCCTGTGATCCGGATGCCGATCGGCTGGCGCTGGTCAACGAAAAGGGCGAACCGATCAGCGAGGAACTCACGCTGACCATTGCTGTCGGCGAAGTGCTCAAAAGCATGCGGGGACCCACGGTCATCAATCTGTCGACCTCGCGGGTTACGGCGGACATCGCCCGGGCGCACGGATCGAAGGTCTTTCTGTCCCGCGTGGGCGAGGCCAATGTGGTCGAAATGATGCGCAAGAAAAGGGCTGTTGTGGGGGGCGAGGGCAACGGCGGCGTCATTTTGCCGTCGTTCCATGCCGGTCGCGATTCTCTCATTGCCTCGGCGCTGGTACTTTCGGCGCTGGCCCGGGCGGGAAAGCCGCTTTCGGAAGTTGTGGCGACCTTTCCGCAGTATAGCGGTATAAAGGGCAAGGCGCCGCTGCCGGATGATTTTGATGCCCGCCTGGCCCGTTTTGAAAAAGAAGCTGCCAAATTGCTGGGGCAGACTCGTATAGACCGCAGAGACGGTTTGCGGTTCGATTTTGCCGAGGGCTGGGTTCAGTTGCGAAAATCGAATACCGAACCGATATACAGATTGATAGTTGAGACAACCGCCAGGGACCTCACCTCCCGATTGTACCGGCAGGTGACAGGGTTCTTTAAGGGATAGGATATACACATGTGTGGCATTGTTGGATACACGGGACACAAAAAGGCCAAGCCCATACTCATTGAAGGACTGAAACGTCTGGAGTACCGCGGTTACGATTCGGCGGGTATCGCCCTGATCGGCGAGGACGGTCTGATGGTATCGAAGTCGGTCGGAAAAATCAAAATGCTGGAAGAGGTGCTCGGGGATCGGGAATACAACTCCCATCACGGGATTGCTCATACCCGCTGGGCCACCCACGGCGAACCGACCGAAACCAATGCCCATCCGCACACCAATAATGAGCATTCCATTGCCCTGGTGCATAACGGCATTATCGAGAACTATCGCGCCCTGCGGGAGTTCCTCAAGCGCAAAGGTATTCAGATTCAGACCCAGACCGATACCGAAGTGCTCGTGCACCTGATTGCCATGAACTACAAGGACAACCTGACCGAGGCGGTTCGTGATGCCCTCACGCAGGTGGAAGGTACCTACGGAATCGCGGTGGTGTCGTTGGAACATCCGGACATGATCATTGCCGCCCGTATGGGATCCCCGCTGGTGGTCGGAATCGGGGAAGGCGAGAATTTCGTTGCCTCCGATGTCTCCGCCATGCTGGAACATACCAACAAAGTGGTGTACCTGGACGACGGCGAGATTGCGACCGTCACACCCGGCAGCTACGAAGTGACTACCATTCACAACACGCACATTACGCCCATTATCGAGGAAATCAGCTGGACCCTGGATGAGATCGAAAAAGAGGGTTACGATCATTTCATGCTCAAGGAAATCCATGAGCAGCCCAATACCCTGCGCAATGCCATTCGCGGTCGGTTAAAACGCGAGGAAGGGATCGCGTATCTCGACGGTCTCAATCTTCAGTACGATGAGTTGCGCAGTATCAAGCGGATTATCATCACCGCCTGCGGGACATCGTGGCACTCGGCACTGATCGGCAAATACATGATTGAGGAGATAGCCCGCGTATCGACCGAGGTGGAGTATGCTTCCGAATTCCGCTATCGTTCGCCGATCGTGGAAGACAACACGGTGCTGTTTGCCATCAGTCAGTCCGGCGAGACCGCGGACACCCTGGCGGCCATGCGTGAGGCACGGAATCGTGGCGCGACCTGCCTGGGCCTGGTGAACGTAGTGGGCTCGACGATTGCCCGCGAAACGGACGGCGGTGTGTACCTGCATGCCGGGCCGGAAATCGGCGTGGCCTCAACCAAAGCATTCACGGCCCAGGTCATGGTCCTGGCGCTGGTGGCCAATCTGCTCGGACGGATGCGCAACTGGTCGGTTCAGCAGGGCCAGGAAATGATTGCGGCCATTGAGAAGATACCCGAGCAAATCGAGCAGATTCTGGCCACGAACGATCGCATTAAGGAAGTGGCCCGGCAGTATCATAAGGCGGACAATTTCCTGTATCTCGGTCGCGGCATCAACTGGCCGGTGGCCCTGGAAGGTGCCCTGAAGCTGAAAGAAATCTCGTACATCCATGCCGAGGGCTACCCGGCGGCGGAGATGAAGCACGGGCCGATCGCCTTGATCGATGAGAACATGCCGGTGGTGGTTATAGCGTTGAAGGATCCCGTCTATGACAAGGTGATGTCCAACATCGCCGAAGTCCGGGCTCGTCGCGGTCGCGTGGTGGCTATCGCCACCGAAGGTGACACCGAGATTGAGGATAAGGTCAACGATGTCCTGTACATTCCGCAAACGCATCGGTTGTTGTCCCCGCTGCTGTCGGTCATTCCGCTGCAGTTGCTGGCCTATCATATCGCCGTGATGCGCGGGCGGCACGTTGATCAGCCCCGCAACCTGGCCAAATCCGTCACGGTGGAATAGGCCGCGCCCGCTGGGGCGGGACTACTGGATGAATATCGACGGGTGCAGCTGGATGCGGACGATGTAGCTTGATTTGTCTTCCAGGGGGTGGATAGTCATCCGGCAATGTTCGCGCAGGAGCGCCTTGTTGCGAGTCTCTGAGCCGTCCTGCATCATCTTTTCTACTGCAAACACAACATCGCGCAGGTCACCGTAAGTGCTGACCAGATAGCTGACGGTACGTCCCCGTTGCGGCTGCTTGTCCGATGCTGCTGTACTCATACGCTAATTGTATCCGGCGGTCGTCGTCGAATCTTCAGGAGCATGGTCTGTCAGCGGGAGAATCGTGACGATTTTTTTCACCAGTCGGCCGTTGATCACATTGTCCACGAGTTACTTTTTCATCTATTGACAGGAACCGTCAGGTGTCGTTTCTTACTACGGGGGACTATTCTGTCGGTCGGATGCCTCCGAGCCGTTCCGACCGGGTGACCTGTAGCATCACGCCGCCGTGTGATCGCTCAGGCAGGGCAGGAAAGACTTGGTTCGGGCCAACCTCTGGGGAGGACAAGATGTCGTACCAGACTCATACCGTTTCCCGGTCGATTTTTCTCATCATGCTCCTACTGTCGGCCGCTGTATTCGCCGATGACAAGCCGAAATTCGGCAATGTCCCCGATGGCGAGTGGGCCATAGGCGTTCCACAGGACTATGCCGATGCCAATGCTGTTGTCGTGTTCAACAACGGCCACCTGACCGTGACCACGGACAACATCACGATAGAGATGCATGTCCGCATCAAGGTTCTGACGACCGCCGGAATCGATGAGGTCGGCGACCGGTCGGTGTGGTACAACAAAAAGTATGACAAGCTCAAGGGGTTCAAAGCGCATACGATTACGCCCGACGGCAAAAAGCACAAGGTTGAGAAAGAGGCGATTTTTGAGAAGACCTCGGGCAATGTTGTCGACATGACGTTTTCGTTTCCGACGGTGAGTCCCGGCTGTATTGTGGAATACTGCTACCGCGTGGTCAGCGAACGGTTCCGATACCTGCGTCCCTGGTATTTCCAGACCGATCTCTATACGCTGCATTCGGAATTCGCCGTCTCGCTGCCTAACGGGTTTACGTACAATATTCAGGACTTCAATATTCCCGCGAACTGCAAAGAGCCGGTCGTGACCGAGCAGGCCGACATAACCAAAAACCTGAGCTCGGGTGCCCGCATACGAACGTTTACCTGGACGCTTGAGAATCTTCCGCCGGTGACGGAGGAACCGTATATGTCGGCGGAGAATGATTACCGTTCGGCGCTGCGTTTTCAGCTTGCCACCTATGAGGACCCCTACTCCCATATCGTGTTTCAGAAAACCTGGTCGGAACTGGGTAAGTTGGAACAGGAGTGGTTTGACGAGTATTGCAACAAGAGGAAGGACATTACCAAACTGGCCGACAGTGTCACGGCGGGTCTGGTCGATCCGAGAGCGAAGTCCCGGAAGCTCACCGCGTTCGTACAAACCGGCTACACCACCTCGGATGAATACCTGCACGGCTTTTTTCATCACGAAAAGATTGAGACGCTGCTGGCCGAACGGATGGGAACCGGCGAGGGCAAAAACCTGCTGTTGGTCGAATTGCACAAGGCGGCAGGCCTGTCCGCCTGGCCGGTCCTGATCAGTCGGCGAGACCACGGCAGACTGGTGGCCGGCAATCCGGATTTGCAGCAATTCGACTACATGATTGCCGTCGTGCAGTTCGACGATGGCTGGGAGTTTCTGGACGCCTCCAACCGGCTGAACCCATACGGTCTGCTCCCGCCCGACTGCCTGTGTGGAGCCGGCTTGTTGGTCGACGGTGAGCAGTCCGAACTGGTGCGCATTACCCAGAAGAGTGTCATGTCGTCGCGGACGGATAAGTCGTTACTCCGTGTAGCCGCCGACGGAAATGTGAGTTGCAGTACTTCCTCCTGTTTCACCGGGTACTACGCCGCGATGTACACTCGTCGCCACGACCGCCAGGCAGAGAAGGATTTCAT
>JAHIVM010000553.1 GCA_018816665.1 Candidatus Zixiibacteriota bacterium | reverse complement strand
TGTACATCTTTGCCTTAATCGCTGTCTTTGTGCTGATCATCGCCTGTATCAATTTCGTGAATCTGACGACGGCGCGGGCGGCTAATCGAGCCAAGGAAGTGGGAATCCGCAAGTCAATCGGGGCTGTCAAGGGCAACCTCGTCGCGCAGTTTATGGGCGAGTCGCTGCTCATGTCGTTTCTGGCTCTGGTGCTGGCACTGGCCATGGTGGAACTGTTTCTGCCGGCCTTCAACGAACTGGCCGGGAAGAGCATGTCCCTGACTCTGTTCGGCGATCCTCTGCAGTTGGCCGGCCTGATCGGGATCGCGCTGGTTACAGGAGTGCTGGCCGGAGCGTATCCGTCGCTGGTGCTCTCATCGTTCCAGCCCGTCAAGGTGCTCAAAGGGAGGTTCCAGGCGGGAGGTCGCAGCGGCGTGTTCCGTCGCACCCTGGTGGCGATTCAATTCACCCTCTCAATCCTGCTGGTGATTTGTACGCTGATCGTGTCGAGCCAGCTGAGCTTCATTCGGGAGAGAAAGCTCGGGTTCGACCGGGAGAATCTGCTCTACTTCCCGATGCGCGGTGACATGGTGGAGCGATACGATGCGGTGCGTGAGGAACTGCTGGCGCACCCGGGAATAGTTGAGATGGGGGCGGTGTCTGCCTTGCCCACCGACCAGGTGAGTTTCTCGGGGAACGCAATGAGCTGGCCGGGTCAGGATTCCAGTGACCAGGTGAGTTTCAACTTCACCGGGGTGAGTCCCGACTATGTCCGTACTCTCGGCCTGACCATGGTCGACGGTCGCGAGTTTTCGCGCGAGCGAACGGCTGAGCTGGATTGTATCATGATGAATGAGACGGCGGCTCGCCTGATTTCTGATCAATCTGTCGTCGGCAGGCAAGTGACCTGCATGGATGAACAGAGGGAGATAATCGGGATTTTCGCCGATTACAACTATGAGTCAATGCACCGGGAGCTGCAGCCTCTCGTGTTTTTGATCATTCCAAGTCTGTATCGTTACGCGGTAGTGCGAACGACCGGCGGGGATATCGACGGTGTCCTGGCGGCTCTGGAGGCTGAGTGCCGGGCGGTTGCCCCCGAGTATCCCTTTGAGTACCACTTCCTGGACGAGGCGTACGACAATCTCTACCGTCGGGAACTGCGCATGGAAACCATCTTCCTCTACTTCACTATAGTTGCCATTGCTATCTCCTGTCTGGGTTTGTTTGGCCTGGCCTCGTACATGGCGGCGCAGCGAACCAAAGAGGTCGGTATCCGCAAAGTCCTGGGGGCATCGCAGGCCAGTATTGTGCTGTTGCTTTCGAAGGAATTCATTCTGCTCGTCGGCCTGGCCGTGTGTCTGGCGGCTCCGGCGGCCTGGCTGGCCATGCGGAGCTGGCTGGAGAATTTTGCCTACCGGACGGGAATCGGAGTCGAACCGTTTGTTGTTGCCGGCGGCATCGGCCTTCTGGCGGCCGTTCTCACGGCCGGGTATCAGGCAGTTAAGGCGGCGCAGACCGATCCCGCGCAGTCCGTGCGCTATGAGTAGGTGGCAATGAAGAAAAGGACGTTGATATGATACGACTAACGGATATCGCTAAGTACTATACGAATGGCTCGGTGACGACTCACGTGCTGCGCAAAATCAATCTGGACTTCGCGGAGGGGGAGTTTGTCTCAATCATGGGGCCGTCCGGGGCGGGTAAGTCGACACTGCTCAATATCATCGGTATGCTCGACAGTCCCTCGGAGGGCAGACAGGAATTCTTCGGCGAGCCTGTTCACGATCTTAGTGAACGAAAACGCGCCGGCCTGTACAAAGAACATATCGGTTTCATTTTTCAGTCGTATCATCTCATCGACGAGCTTACGGTATATGAGAATCTGGAGACGCCACTGCTTTACCGCAAGGTCAAAAGCGGGGAGAGAAAAAGCATTGTCTGCGACACGCTGGATCGATTCAGGATTGTGGGGAAGAAAGATTTGTTTCCCAGCCAGTTGTCGGGAGGTCAGCAGCAACTGGTCGGTGTGGCCCGCGCGATTATCGGATCGCCCAATCTGCTGCTGGCCGATGAACCCACCGGCAACCTGCACTCGGAGCACGGTCAGGAGATCATGGAGTTGTTCACGCGGCTCAATAAAGAAGGCACTACGATCATCCAGGCGACCCACTCGGAGTCCAACGCGACCTACGGGCAGCGGACGATTCGGTTGAAGGATGGCTGGGTGGAGAGTGACGACCGGGTGACAACCCCGGAACCCAATCAATCCCGGCGGCAGTAAACGTCCGATCGCTGCTCAGTGTTCTTCAAACACGACGGCCCGAAAACTCTGAATCGTGACATCAGGATCCAGATAAGCGTCTTCGGGCAAACCGGCTTTGCGGCAGGTATGGCGCAGGAATTCCTCGCGATCCCATCCGTACTCGGTGGCAACCTGCGGCAGCAGCAACCCCCGTCGCGATCCCCTCGAAATCATCAAGCCGTCACGTCCCACTGTGATCTGCTCCAGGGAGGTTACTGTTTCCAGCGGTGTCAGCACTGATATCTCGATATGCAGATGGTCCAGTTCGTCGGCTTCGACCGGCGGGAATCGGGGATCCTGCACGGCAGCCTTGATCGCACACTCCGCGACAATTTGCACCAGCGGTGCCACGGCTGTCGTATAGCCGATGCAGCCGCGCAGGTTACCGCCTTTCTCCAGAGTGACAAAAGCAGCACCCGGATCGATCAGGACGCCGGAATACCCGGACAGATCGGGCAGCCGACCGGTTTTGAAATAAGTCTTTAGCGAACTCCGGGCCAGCGCCAGCAGCGCCTCTTTATCGCTTGCTGACAGGTAGTCTTTTTCGGACATGACCGTGTCCTCTGTGCTTTGGCCTGGCGGTTCGGTAACATCGGCACGGTATACCGCCGCAGCGACATATCCCACGACCGATGACTTGTCGCCGGAGATGTCGCCGGAGTCGCCGTAGCGCAGGATTTTGACGCGATTGGCCCCCTGCTTTCGCGCCGCCGCCAGCACCGCAATCGCGGCGCCCCCGCCACACATTTCAACGCGACCTTCATTCAGCAGCCTCTCCAAACGTTCCGGATCAAAATCCCGCAGGCAGGCCATGCCCAGTGAATCCATCTTTCCGCCCTCGGTCGCCGAGTGATAGTGCTGCCAGTCCGTGGAGGCAATCATGACCGTGTTTGGCCTGTCTGCGAGTAAACTCAGGTTGTCGGTCAGGGTAGAGATGTTTTCCTTCGATGGATTCCCCAGGACAATCGGAACGATGGTGAAATCGTCAAGAACCGTTTGCAGGTACGGGAGCTGCACTTCCAGGCAGTGTTCCCGGGCATGGGCCGCCGGGATATCGCCGATACGTTCGGATCTCATCAGTTCCTGGCACAAGTCGCTCCGGCAGACGACCTGCCCCAGCGGGGTCTGCCAGGCTATCCCGGGGCCGTGAACGGAAGCGCCGTCGAGTCGGTAGCGGTGTGAGGGACCGCACAGAATCACCGTGTTGACGTCCGTACCGATCAGGCACCGGTAGCTGTGAGCGGCGATCGCTCCCGAGTACACCAGGCCGGCATGAGGGACAATCAGAGCGATCAGTTCACCGTCGATACTCTGCGAAGACGGTACCGCGTTGAGGTGAGACTGCACCAACGCGGCCAGTTCGGCACTGTCGGCAGGATAAAACGTCCCGGCTACAGCCGTTTTGCGGATGGTGTTGGCGGTCGTCGCACAAACGGACACCAGCAGCACTGTCACCGTGATCACACATAATCGAGTCAAATCTCACCTCCGATGCCGGGACTGCGCCTCCCGGCAGTCCATCGGGTGGCAGATCCCGGGGCAAAAAGCGTTGATGCGGATAACCTGCCTGATGTATACTAATAATATGAGCACGGTTATTGTGGTCAAGCACAATGGCAGGCAACCCGACCGCGGATTGTCGGTCGATGTCTACTACCGACTGCTCGAGGCGGGTATTCTCGCCCTGGCGGGTGGTGAGGATATTGGTCGGGCCTGGAACAGGTTTCTGCCGGCCGGGACTGTTGGCATAAAGGTTAACTGCCTGGCTAAGAAGTTCAATTCGACCCCGGTGGCCCTTGCTGAAGCGCTTGTGCGACATTTGACTGATCACGGTCGCGATGCCAATGACATCATCGTGTGGGAGCGAACTGGACGGGAACTGGCCGCCGCCGGCTACACGCTCAATGCCTCAGCCAACGGGTTGCGCTGCCTCGGCACCGATGCCAACGGAGTCGGCTACGGGCAGGAGTTGCATTCCTCGGGGGAGGTCAACTCCCTGGTCAGCCGGGTTCTGACCGATATGGTCGACGGCAATATCAATCTGCCCGTGCTGAAAGATCACTCGCTGGCCGGCATGTCCGGCGGTATGAAAAACATGTACGGTGCGATTCACAATCCCAATAAGTATCACGATGGCAACTGCTCACCGTTTTGCGCCCAGGTGAATGCGCTGGAGCCGATCAGAACGCGCTACAGGTTGACAATAACCGATGCGGTCCGCATCCAATACAACGGCGGCCCGGGCTACGTGGCACAATACATGGCCTACTTCGGCGGGGTGATTCTCTCGGATGATCCGGTGGCTGCGGATGCGATAGCGCTGCGAATACTCAAGCGGCTGCGTGCCGACAACGGTTTGCCCACCCTGGAAGAGGTAGGCCGGCCTGTCCGCTACCTGCAGGCGGCGGAAGACCTGGGACTCGGGAAAGCCGACCCCGATGAGATAGTCACGAAAGTGCTACTTGTGGGCGAAGGTGGTGTGGCTCACGCGGGAGGTTTGTTCTGATGAAACGACGGACCTTCATGCGGTGCATAGGCTGCGGTGCGGTGGCGACTGCCGTAGCGCAAACCGAATTGCTGCCGGAGTTCCTGGGAGGAATGCAAAACGCCTGTGCCTTCGACTATTCCGAAAACCTGGCCTCGGTGGAGGCTCGGTACTACAAAAAGCTCGACGGCGGCGGGGTGGAATGCCAGATCTGTCCGCGTCACTGCATGGTGACCGATCTGGAACGGGGCTACTGCGGCACCCGGGAGAACCGCGACGGTACGTATTACACGCTGGTGTACGGCAAAGCCTGCGCTCTCAATATTGATCCTATCGAGAAAAAACCGTTGTATCATTTTCATCCGGGTACGACGGCGCTGTCGGTAGCCACGGCGGGGTGTAACTGCAACTGTAAGTTTTGTCAGAACTGGGATATCTCCCAGTCCAGGCCAGAACAGACGAAGAACTTCGATCTATCGCCTGACGACATGGTTGAAATCTGTCGTACCCGGAGTGTCCCTAATATCGCCTATACCTATTCCGAACCGGTGATATTCTACGAGTATATGTACGATACCGCCAAACGGGCTCACGAGGCCGGTATCAAGTCGGTGATGATTACCGGCGGATATATCGATGACAAACCGCTGGCCGAACTCCTGCCGCATCTCGATGCCGTCAAGGTGGACCTGAAGGGCATTCGAGAGGCGTACTATCGGGATGTTGTTGGCGCGAAGCTTCAGCCGGTGCTTGATCGGCTGGTACAAATCCGTCGCGCCGGAGTGTGGCTGGAACTCGTGTACCTGGTGGTTCCCACGCTGAATGATTCGGACGCAGAATTCACCGACCTGGCTCGCTGGATCAAGGCCAATCTGGGAACAGATGTGCCCGTCCACTTCTCGAAGTTTCATCCGCAGTACCTGCTGAAAAACCTGCCGGCCACACCACTGGCTACCCTGGAGCGGGCGTACGACGTCAGCCGGGCGGAGGGACTCGAGTATGTGTATGTGGGAAATGTGCCGGGACACCGGACCGAGTCGACGTTTTGTCCCGGGTGCGGGGAAGTAGTCATTGAACGTAAAGGATACAGGGTGCGGGGAATCAATATCGACGGCAATGCGTGTCGCAGCTGTTCACGGACTATTCCCGGAATTTTCTAAATGAATCGCAAGGCTGTTCTTCTCGGGATATTCGCCACCGGCGGCCAGGTGCTGTTACTTCGCGAACTGGTAGCGGTGCTGCACGGCGACCAGTTGTTCATCGGCGTGGCCCTGTTCGCCTGGCTCATGTGGGTGGCGGTGGGAGCCGCGCTGGGCGGCAGGTCAGGCATTCGGGTGCGGTCGGCTGCCTGGTTTGTGATCGGCGGCGTATTCCTCCCGGTGTCACTGGTTGGTCTGCGCCTGAGCTCTTTGCTGCTGACTGATATCCCGGGCGAGGCAATCCCCTTCACGACAGGCACCCTGGCGACTGTGATACTTCTGGCACCCCTCGCCGTTGTTTCCGGCGCCCTGTTCCCGGCGATCGTGCGGGATTCCGGAGGGGACAATGATGGTATTGTTCGAACCTACCTGTTTGAGGGGCTGGGAGCTTTTGCTGGCGGGGCTGCGGTGTCAATGCTGGTCGGAGTACACCTGTCGGCGCTGGGGATGACCCTGTTGCTGATGGCGCTTGTGTTTGCAGTTGTGTTGGCCGGAGCAAGACGTCGCCCTGAGTACGTCCTGGGCGCCGTTTCGCTGTTGATCATTGGGGGGATGGCGAGTGTGTTTGTCGGACCGACCCTGGATCAACGTCTGGAGGAAATCCGGTATGATCCGTATGCCGTGGTCTCGGTGTTTGATACGCCGTACAGCCGTCAGACTATTCTCTCGCGGGACGGTGCGACCATTCTGATGACCGACAACGCAGTCGAGGGAGAATTGCCGAACCGGGAGGCCGCCGAATATGCGTTGATTCCGC
>JAHIVM010000552.1 GCA_018816665.1 Candidatus Zixiibacteriota bacterium | reverse complement strand
GGGCAAAAGACAGAACAGAGTTGAATCCGATAACTTCCAAAGACGCAGTATACTACTACATGGGAGAACCTCAGTCGGCAGGGGGAGTTCCCGGTCAGGCGCAGATGGGAGCCGTTCCCCGGCGTTCCCGGCAAGTGATTGACGCCGTTTGACCCGATTCGGCATCTGAGACTCCTGCCGGCCGGACCCCGGTCCTGGAAACGGGCCTGGCCGTATTGAGATCGGATGCCGGGTGCGGGCGCGGCAAGGCGCCTGCACATGGGCGGGCAATACGGCCGACTGTTGTGAGAGGGGAGGAATCCGGATCCGACGCTCTGCTGTCCTACTGCTTTGTACGAACAGACACACGTTCGGTTGCAGAGCCCGCCAACCATAAATCGGGACGATTCCGGGGGAGCCGGTTGATAGCTCAGCGCTTTGCCGCTGACCAGGCGGGCGGGGCGGGCCAACAGGAAGGCGTGCGACAACCGGTATTGTTGACAGACGGTGCGACCAAAACGGTCGGATACTGAGTTGTCCACAATGCGATCCTGTTGTCGCCCAAATGGTCGACTATCCGTATTGACAGGATCGATTTGGGTGGGTATACTTGATTTTCATCGTGCACCCTAAGGTGGGAGGAATCCATGTCGAGATGTAGTGAGCCGGTAGGCGAACGCCGAACCGGGTTGGTGTGTCCAATCTGGGTTTTTGTTGTCGTATTGTGCGTGTTTGCCGGCGGCTTTCCGGTTGGCGACCTGCATGCGGAGACCTTTGAGAATGTGAAACTGGTTACGCTCACTGGCTGGGAATACGTCAATGTTACGATCCAGACGGTAGAGGGTGAACCGCATGTCGTTGTAATCAGCGAGGAGGGCGGTCAGAAAAAGATTTCGCGCTCCAACATTCGGCTGATTCTCGATCAGGCAGGCAAGGATATTACCGCCGCAGTGCTTGGCCGTGTTGCCCCGGCGCCCGAGCTTCAGGATGGCACCGTACGGCAAACACCGTCGGGCACCAGCGTCCCCGATTATCGCTCCGGCAATCGCTCAGGATATCTGTATGGTCCCCGCTACCGGGTGGCTTTGTCCTGTGGTTTGGGTTACGGCCTCACTATGGGGCAGTGGTTTGAGGGACTTACCAGCGGTCTGGCCTTTGATTTCACAGGCCGCATTGCCCTGACCGAAAACGTGTACTTCGGACTGACCTACCGCTACCAGAATCTCGGTGTTGAGGACGAATGGTCCTACGTTGATCTCTACGATGACTACGGTGTTTGGTTGGGGACTGTCGAGGTAGAGTGGGACGTTCATCTCTCTGAGGTCTATGGCCTGGTAGGGTTTATGACCGAGTCGAAAGGTCTTACCAAGCCTTTTGGGTTTGGGGAGATGGGTTTTGGGGCCATCGGACACAGCATGAGTGTCAAGGCTGCCGGCGTCCCCGGAGCCGGTTCTTCAACAAACGAATCAAAATTCGGCATGCTGCTGGTCAGCGGCGGTGTGTTTCCGCTCAGCAAAACGGTTGGGTTGTGTCTTCAGGCAGACATGCGCCTGACCGGTTCGGGCAGCGAATACGGCGAGGGCACGGGGACATCCGGGGTTCTTATGGGTATCGACGCAAGTCTGATCTTGCTGCTGGGTAAGTGAGCTGTTTTTCAGGACAAGGGTTCAAGCGAATGGAGTCAAGCATGAATGTTCGCATACGGTGTGCTATAGGTGTGGCTCTCGCGGCAGGCATGATGTTTGCCGGCTGTGCAACTGTCACCCAACCCGTGGTTGTTGGCACCACGGACGATCCGGTATTTACTCGGATGGCTCAGAATCACGAGGCGGTGTTTCTGCTGCCGCCGCACATGACTTTCGAATACGCCCACAACGAACAGCCCGCCGACCCGGAAACATCGGGCGCTATCGAAGCAAGAGCCGTGTTGGATGAGGTCGTCCCGGGCGAACTCAGTTTCGCGGGTATCACGGTTATCACCGAGGATAGTCTGGAAGAGGCTCATCGGCCGTTGGCGGGTGACATCTCGGCCCGTCTCAATGAAGAATGCCGGGTGCTGCTGAGCAGTTTCCGCGACAAAAGCGCCCTGATTCCGGAACTGAACCGGCTTGGAGAAATCTCGGCGGCCAAATGTGCCTGCCTGGTGACGGTGACGGTGAAGGTCGGTACTGGAGCAATGTACGATGCCAACAGCGGCGCCATTGCTCAGGGAACGAGTTCCTCGGCGATATCAATTGCCTTCATTTCCCTTACCGACGGCAGTGTGGTGTGGAAAAACGACTCATTTGTCAGATATTTACCAAAGAGCGGAAAATTCAACAAAGCTGTTCAGATGCTGTTTGATGCATCCCCACAGAGGAGATCCTGAGGTATGAAGGAGTTCAAGAGAAACCTGATCGTCACACTTGCCCTGCTCATAGCAGTGTCGCTGATTCCCGGCTGTGGCGGCGGACCCAAAATCCCGATCTACATCGACCCCGATCTGGACAACATGGCATTTGAAACCGTCACCCTGCTGCCGATCATTGATCGCCGCGTCGACAAGTCCGAGGACTTCCCGGTCGAGAGTTCTATCGGCGACAAGGTTGACTCCTGGCTGAACAAAAAGGGGTACGAAGTGATCCGCCCCGGCGCTTTCTCCGACACCCTGGTGATCGACAACGAAGGGGTGGTCGAACTCGAGGCGCACGAACTGGCCGAGCTGGGCGGTAGCGATACCGAATACATGCTGGTTGTGTATCTCGATGATGCCTCCGGCAAAACGGCGCTCGGATACTCTTTCAAAATTGAAATGACCGGCCTCCTGTTGTCAAAGAAAACCGGAGCTCTGCTCTGGAAAGACAAAGGGATAGCGTCGGGCGGTCAGGGCGGACTCCTGGGATGCATGATGTCGGGAGCAGTACGCGGGGACACCATGAAAAAGGGTGTGGACCTCATGCTGAAGAGCTTCCCGATCGCGCCGTCGAGAAGAAAGTGAACAACAGCAGGTGATCTCTTCGATTCCACATAATGCGGCTCGGAGAGGCTCACTCTGGCTACGATTGTTGCACAAGGCTCCCCGAACATTGGTTTTCGGGGGGCTTTTGTGTTTCTGTTTGCTGCTGAGCCGGGGTGCGGCGGCTCAGACGGCAGCGCCCGAACGGGCAATGGCGGACCCGTCGGCTCCGGTCCTGGTGACGCCCCACAAACTCCTGCCGTCCTGGATGATCCGTCTGTATCGAGAGACTGTCCGACCCGCCCGGGGCACCTACTGCCCCATGCACCCGCATTGCTCCGAATACGGTCTTGAGGTCTCCCGACGGTACCATACGCTCAAAGCCCTGGCCATGACCTGTGATCGGTTGCTGCGCTGCGGGGGCGATGAGGCTCAGTATGACAAAGCCTTTGTGGACAATGACTACCGCTGGCTCGACAGCGACTGGTACGACAACGCCCGGGCTCATCGCGTACAACTGTCGTTGAACAGTCGATCGGGTCAGCCGACTCGAACAGAGCCGGCGCCGGATCAAAGGGGCGGATCATCACCGGCACAGCCGGTCAGCTCAGACCATGGCGACTCGGCTACGTATAGGTTTGCCGAGTGGCTGAAAGCGCAGGGCAAGTATGATCGCGCCATCACGGAGTATTTGCGTTTGAGTTTTTTGCATCCGGGTTCAGACTTTGTGATGGACGCCCGGGCATCCGTCTGCGATTGCTACTATCTTCGCGGTTCGTACCGTGAGGCGATTACCTGTGCCGAGGAACTGTTGCAGGAGCCTCTGGATCAGACCCGACGCTCCGGCCTGATCAACGCCGTCGGCATTGCCAGCTTCCGTAACGGTGATTACCGCCGTGCCTCGGAGGCATTCAGTCTGGCCCTCTCAGAATACGCTCCTGACAACGGCGAGAACGTATCCAGAACCCGTCTGCTGCAGGCCCTGACGACGGCACACCAACGCGAGTGGCAGAGAGCCGAGCAATTGTTTACGGTCGAGGCTCACGACAGTCCCTATGCCGAGCAGGCCGGTTACTGCGCTAAACTGTGCCGGAAGGGGTTCTCCATGCGGCGGCGCAGCCCTACGGCGGCCGGTATTCTGGCCATTGTGCCGGGACTCGGGTATGCTTACGATGGGTATCCTCGAACAGCGCTGTCGGCCCTGCTTATCAACACGGCTTTTATCTGGGGGGCGGTGGAATCGTTCCAGGACGATCGCCCGGGGCTGGGCAGTGTGCTGAGCGTGCTGGGAATTGG
>JAHIVM010000551.1 GCA_018816665.1 Candidatus Zixiibacteriota bacterium | reverse complement strand
GGATCAGTTCCGCGTACCCGCGACGGGCCGAAACCAGCCACGACCCGCGCCGGTCCAGAAACGTCCCCTCGGACATCGCCCGGGCATTGAGCAGACTCACACCGGCCGACATCCGGGCTCCGTTTTGCGGCGGACGTCGCGATTGCAGGTCAAACACGGCGCTCTTCCGGTTCCCGTAGGCAGCGGAGAATCCGCCGGTCAATAAGCTTGCCTGTTCCAGCGCGGCAACATCGACAATACTCATGATCCCGCCCTCCACATCCTTGACGTGGAACGGCTCGATCAACTCCAGGCCGTCCAGCAGTACCAGAACTTCATCGTGCTCGCCACCCCGCACCCGGAACCGGGCGGAGTAATCATCGGCGGACACACCCGGTATGCGGGCGACGGCGCGATACACATCCTCGGCAAACTGCGGCGATGTCTGCAGGTGGTGATCATCAAACACGTGCTGTGATACAAGTTCGTCGGGGCGGGGGAGCGGCGTTTGCGATGTCACCGAGATATTGCCCATGACCGCCGGCGCCTCCGTGAGTCGAAAGCTGACGAACAGCGTGTCGGTCGATGCCTCGACCCGGCCTTCATCGACCCGGGGAGCATAGCCCACATGTGTTACCCGCAGCGAATACGAACCCGGTGCTACGTCGTCAAAAGTGAATTGCCCCAGTGAATCGGTTTCAGTGTGACGATCGCGGCCGGTGAGCACTACATTGGCGCCGATCAGAACACTGTCTCCGTTGGCCGACAGAACCGTTCCCACGATGATGTGCCGCCGACCCAGATCCCGGGCATGCGATAACCCTCCGGGCAGACTGCACAACCCGCATAAGATGGTCAGCCAACTGAATAGTACAAAGATGCTCCTGGCCATGGTGATAACGCCGTACAGCGGTCTCCTCCCTGAGACCTATAATAGTCAAAGGCGCAGTGTCGGGCAAGCGATTGTCACAGATATGACGTGTGATCGAGAAGACCTGTTTGGTTGATTCGGTAGTCCGGGCGGGCGCAGGGCAGGACGGACATTCATTCACAAAGGTGGAAATGGTGGACTCCAAAAAAAAGGCCCGCGGCGCAACGCCACGGGCCTGATACATGTCGAAATCGTTGCTACTTGTGTCGCGGGCCGCCGCCGTCGCAGCCGCAATGACCCGGACCAATCTTGCCGTTGTTGTACATGTCGAGTGTCGTTTTCCACTCCAGTACGGTCTTTTTCTCTGTCCAGGAGAGCCCGTTCCAGGACTTCCAGGAATGTTCGGCCAGGAAGCTGTCTGCATCGGCCACAACACCCGATACGGCGTCGCCCGATGCGCCCGCCGCCATGTTCAGCTTGGCCGCCAGCAACTGGGCGTACAGCTTGGTGATGCCGTTCCACGGCCGACCGAGTGTTTTCTGTCCCAGAACCGCTACGGCCTCGCGAGCAGTAGTAATCTCCACACTTTTGTCACCGTTTTCAGTACCCAGCCATATCGGCAGCAGCGGCGTGACTGCATCAACGCCATGGCGTTTTGTGCCGGCGTGCGTTTTCCAGTATCCGATGGTACGGGTGCAACCGGTCTGCTCGCTCACCACCAGACCGGCATCAATAGTCCGATTGCTTTCACCTGTCCGCAGGGCGACACAGGACGTGGTGCCGTTGACGGGATCGGCATCGCTGTCGGCCGCGTCATCGTTGCCGGCATCCGGGATTGTGAAAGCGAATCCACCGGGCAATACAAACTCAACAAAATACTGACCGGCGTCCAGCCCGGTGAACAGGTAACCGCCGTTGCCGTCGGTGACCATCGTGGCCAGTTCCTGGCCGGCGCAATCATAGAGGTTGACTATCACGCGCGGAATACCCGGCTCATCGGCATCCTGGATGCCGTCGCTGTTCAGATCCTCCCACACATAGTCGCCGAGTTCCGCTTTGGGCTCTACCACCGGCAGATCGAATCTCACCAGGACCTGCTTTTCCAGATCGGTTTCATCGTTCCAGCCCGTGTACAGGCTCGTATTCGTGCCGCGATTTTCGTCGGGGTGAAGCTCGTAAATGTAGGCATCGGCCATACTGATCACTTTTTCGCAAACCTCACCTGAGACGTCGCTATAGCAGACCTCGAGATACGGCTCAAAGGCAGCGTATTCGCGACTGCGATACCGGGTACGCGGGACGGCTATTTCTGCCTGGTCCAGCAACACACCCAGATTCGCCACGGAACCGTTCAGCCAGCCTGCGACCAGGGAACTGACGTCAGCCGAATACCAGCCGAT
>JAHIVM010000550.1 GCA_018816665.1 Candidatus Zixiibacteriota bacterium | reverse complement strand
GTCACCGAAGGTCGAAAAGGACCAGGCATACGGAGCGTTCATCGCATTGCCCGCAGTGTCGTAAGCCGCCGTGGTGATGCTGGCGGCGTAAGTCTCATTGCTGTCCAGCGGGACATCCGGCGTGATCGTTAGCGTGCGACCTGAGTAGCTCGAACTGAATGACACTGAAGGAGTGATCTGGAACGTGCTGCCGACTACGGTTGATGAATCCATAGCTTCGGAAAACGTGATGGTGATGGGATCATCAAGCGGCGCAGATTGGATACCATCGGAGGGATCTGTCGACGACACTGTGGGGGCGATCGTATCGGCCACGGTGGTGAAAGTCCACGAATACTCTTCGTCCATATGATTGCCGGCGGTATCGGTGACGGCGGTGCTGATGGTTATCGTGTAGTCATCGCTGCTGTTGTACGGCGTGGTGGGAAACACCATGAAAGTGCGATGGTCGTATACCACGTTGCCGATTATGGCCGGGACGCCGGTTACCGAAGTCAGTGAGATGGTAGAGCTTTCCAGTTCCTCGGAAAATGTGATTATCAGGCTGGCAGTTTGAGGCACCCCGGTATCGCCGTCGGCCGGAACCGTCGAGACGACATACGGCGGGACAGTGTCGAGATCGGGACCGACCGGGTCATCGTCGCCGCAGGATGGCAAAATGGAGAGCAGGGTAAGGCCGAGCACAAGAACGAGGGAGAGTCTAAGGGTCTTCAGCACCAGGTATTCCTTCCGGCTTGGTTGACGGGTCAAAGGGACGGCTTTCCAGCCGCCCCTCTATTATACCAATATCGGCCCGCTTTAACGACTGTAAAGTGGGAGGAATGGATGCGCCAGGTAAGTTATTGCTTTCCAATGCCGTAACTGGCTAAGGTAGTCGGAGTATCCGCCCGTCGTTGGTTGTCAGGAGCGTGCTGCAAGAAGCCTAACCACGATGCCTCCTCCCAGGGTAACCCTGCTTTGCCCTCTATGAACAGTACACGTATTCTATTGCGATACTATCACTGTCCGGCTGTCACCCGCGATCACCACCTGTTTATCCGTTCCCACCGCTATGCAGTTCAGGGAATAGCCCGTAAGCGCTTCAGCATCGGACCACGTAATGCCGTCTTCTGACTCTGTTATCCCGCCGTGCACACCGCAGGCGATCAGGTTTTCCCCGGTCCAGGCAATATCGACCAGCCAGCCCAGGGCTCCCAACGATTTGCTCGACCAGACAAGTCCGTCGTCCGAAGTCATTACATAGCGTGTATATCCAAACGAGCGATCCATACCGGTCGCTACGAATTTGTGAATGTCATCGGCATACACTATACCGCGGAAAATCAATCCCTCTGGATTTGTGTAGCCGGAGCCCGTCCACACCTCACCGTCCGGCGAAGTCCATACGGAGTCCTGACCATACACGTAGAATTCGCCGTTGGCGTACACGGCGTGGGTCAGCCATTGATCGGTAGCCAACTTGTCTTCCAACCAGGTGAGACCGTCGCTGGAAGTCAGCACGAGCCCGTGATTTCCAAGTGCCACGAATCGATCTCGGAGCCAGACGACGTTGGTCAGAGTGTTGTGATAACCTGTCCAGACCTTCGCCCAGGCGGAACCGTCGGTCGACGCAAACAACTGGTTGGTACCCAGACTGTCCATCAGGATGTCTGTGCCGGTAGCCACGAGCCGGGAATCAGAGGCGGCCAGGTGCTGAAACATGGCGGCCGCATGGGACGATCTTTCGGACCAGGTATGACCATCGTCGGACCGAAGGACGGAGCCCTGCCAGGATACACCGACATACTGTGATCCGGTCCACACGAGGTCCGTAAACGAACTGCCGGACGAGATGATTTCCAGATTGGAGGCCTGGTTTCCCCGCAGAATGAAGCCGTTGCCGCCCCCGACGTACAAATCGCCTTTGAAAATAGCCGATGCCTCCAGGACTCCGCCGCTTATGTGAGAGTCAGAAGATTGCCAGTTCACACCGTTGGTCGACCGCAGTATCCTGGTGGTCGTGGTGTCGCCAAAAAAGAGAATGGGCTGTCCCAGGGCAACGTACTCCGTTCCGGTCCACGAGATATGGCGCATATTGCAGTCAGTCGTAGCGAATTGCTGTTCCCAGGTAATGCCATCGCTGGAGTGCCAGATTCCGGCGAGAACCCCGGCTGTTGGTCCGCCCACCACAATGCCGCTGTCTCCCCGGCACACCGACTGGAAGCGATCAAGCCCATAGAATCCGCGATTGGTCCAATCAATCGCATTGGTCGACGTGAGGATGACACTGGGATAGCCCACCGCTACCCACATGGTATCGCACCACGCGATATTGTGGATGTAGGTGCCCGAGTCAAGGTAACGGGAAATCCAGTGCTCGCCGTCATCGGATGAGAATATGCTCCTGTTGTTGACATCGGTGCACAGCAGAAGGGTGTCGTTAAACGCCAGTCTCGAAAAGCCGGCGGGAACATCACCCGTCAAAACCACAGTTGTCCACGAGATGCCGTCGGGCGATGTACACATGGCGCCGGATCGGTCGGAGGCAATGAACTCCGTGCCTGTCCATACCACGCTCTGAACGCGGTCTGTCATTGCGGAGGAACGTTGGGTCCAGGTGAGGCCGTCTTCCGAGGTATGTATACGCCCGTAATCAGAAACTGCTACAATACGCTGGCTCGACGCCGCCATGCCGCGGATCGAGAACGGCCAGCCTTCGGCGGATATCTGCCAGTTTTCGGTGTCCGGGCCAATCGGCGTCTTATTCCGGTTGTCATCGTCGGTGCAGCCAAGTGCCAAAACCATCAGCCCGATCAGCGCCAGAGTCAGATACGTTTTCCACATGGTTCTATCCTCCTACACGATTCATGAAATCGGCCATCCTGACGGCAGATTCCGGCTTCCCGAAGTGAACCGTTGACCAGGAACTCCTCCCCGCTGTAAAGAGCTTCCGCAGACGGATGTGGCGATGCAGTGCAGTTGGTATATGAACAAGGTACACCACGTTCGACTGGTTGTCAACGACCGGTGTCTCTTAGAGGACGATTCACGTTGCCAAACCGTGCAAAAGCCTTTACCATTGGCCGCAGAGGACAGATATGGGAAACAAACCGCGTTCATCATCCGGCCGAACACACCGCCACACCGACTACGGTGCCGGAATTCGAATTTTGGCTGAGGACGACCTGTTCGGTCTCCTCGACAGCCTGAAAGAACCGGCCTTTTTGCTGATTCTGGATTGTGTGCAGGATCCACATAATCTTGGCGCCTGCCTGCGTACCGCCAACGGGGCGGGGGTACACGCCGTTATCATGCCCCGGGACCGGTCGGTAGATGTCACCGACGTTGTCCGGCGGGTGGCCTGCGGCGCGGCCGAGACCACGCCGATAGTGCGGGTCACCAATCTGTCGCGCGTGCTGGATCAGTTAAAAAAAGCGGGCGTTTGGCTGGTTGGCACCGGGGCAGAGGAAGCCCGATCTCTCTACGAAATCGATTTGACCGGGCCGCTCGCCATAATCATGGGATCGGAAGGGAAAGGGATGCGCCGGCTGACCGCCGACAAGTGCGATTTTCTGGTGAATTTCCCCATGCGAGGGACGGTGGAGAGCCTGAATGTTTCCGTTTCGACCGGCATCTGTCTCTTTGAGGCGCTGCGGCAGCGACTGGCCAAAGACGTCAAGTGATTCCCGGAATGGGTGAAAAAAAGCCCCGCTCGGTGAACCTCCGAACGGGGTGATCTGTTACGTACACGACATCCTCAGGGATGCCGGGACCGCATCTTCGCGGCGCTTGACTGGTAGTCGTAGTAAGTATACGGCGGGCGCGCGACAGGAGTCAATACAGCAAAACGGAGTCAGGCCGCAATATGTCACCAATTCTGCTCACCGGAACGATAATCGTCAATCTGGCCCTCATCAGCTACACTATCGGTATCATCATGGAACAACGCAGTCATGTCGTCAGTCCTCGCGTTCTGACTTTCCTGACGATAGGTGTGGTCCTGGATGTCACGGCAACGGTATGCATGATCTGGGGCTCCACACAATCTCCATTCTCGCTGCACGGGATACTGGGGTATTCCTCGCTCACCGGCATGGTTGTGGAAACGACCCTGGCCTGGCGGCATTGGCTGCGTGCCGGGGAAGGCACGGTCTCCCGCGGTCTGCACCTGTACTCGCGGGCGGCCTACACCTGGTGGGTACTGGCCTACATCACCGGGGCTCTGCTGGTTGCCCTGCGCTGACAGACAGGCAAGACAAACACGACAATAAGAGTCCGATTTATGCTCGGGGGGGATCGTATTGGGGTCGATCACGCACCGACGATCGGAACTTCCACGGGCGTATCGTGTTGTTAGCATCAGAATAACCTGACAAGCCTAAAAACAGATAGCCCGGGAGGCTCTTTACTATGTTTAAGCGAACAATTGGTTTGACAATGATTATGGTCCTGGCCGTTGCGGCGGCAGGAACGGCGTCTGAGTGGGGGATTGATGCGGCTCACTCGTCGGTAGGTTTCGAAGTCCGGCACCTGGTAATATCAAAAACTAAGGGCAACTTCCAGGATTTCTCCGGCACGGTTACGTTTGAAGACGGTAAGCTGGCAGCCGGTTCGGCGGAGTTTACGATTCAGGTGGCTTCGATCGACACCGACAACGAGGATCGGGACAAGCACCTGAAGTCTCCCGACTTTTTCGATGTCGAGCAGTTTCCGACCATGACTTTCAAGTCAACCAAGGTGACGCCCGGGGAAGACGGTGCGTTCAAACTGGTTGGCGATTTGACAATCAAAGACGTCACCAAATCGGTCACTTTTGATTGCGAGTTTCATGGTGTGGTGAAGGATCCGTGGGGGAACACCAAGGCCGGATTCAGCGCCATGACGACAATCGACCGCTCCGAATTCAATATCTCCTTCAACAAGGCCATGGAGACCGGTGGGCTGGTTGTTGGTAACGAGGTGTCGATCACGCTTGAATTGGAATTGAACCAGAAGTCATAATTCTATCGCGACTCAGCCCTCGACCCACCCCCTTCCGGGGTGGGTCTTTTTTTGCGACAATCCCGGATGCAGCATGGCGTTAGCCCCAAAACCGATTGACAATATCAGGGCATTGTCATATACTTGCGGTCTTTGGTGAGAGTTCCCCCTTTTGCGGGTTTCAGACTGGAAAGTAACACGAGCTTGGAGGTTACCTGGTGAAGGATTATACAACTGACAATATCCGGAACGTCTGCCTGGCCGGACAGCGTGGATGTGGCAAAACCAGTTTGGCCGATGCCATAGCATTTGCTACCGGTGTCAACAACCGGGTTGGCCGAGTTGATGATGGCAGTTCATTTCTGGATTACACCGACGGAGAGATCTCCCGCAAAACCTCCCTGTCGTCCAAGCTCCTGGCCTGCCCGTGGAAAGAGCAGAAAATCAACCTGTTTGACTGTCCGGGGCACGCCGACTTTGTGGGCGAACTGCTTTGCTGCGTGCATGTTGCGGATGCTGTTGGTTTTCTTGTTGATGCCGCGGCCGGTGTGGAAGTGGGTACCCAGCTCCAGTGGAAAACGATCCCGGCCGATGGGTTGGCGAGGTTCTTTTTCGTCAACAAGATGGACAAGGAAAATGTCAACTGGGAAACCTGCCTGAATTCTATCGTCAATGCCTTCGGCAGCCAGGCGGTTGCGGTTCAGATCCCGATAGGGCAGGCCGCCAGTTTCAAGGGACTGGTCGATCTGCTGCACATGAAAGCGTACACATTTGAAGGCGAAAATCGCACCGAAGTAGATATTCCCGCCGACATCAAAGCTCAGGCCGATGCCCAGCGCGAAAAGCTGATTGAAGCTGCGGCCGAATCAGATGACGCCCTCATGGAGAAGTTCTTTGAGGACGGCACTCTGAACGACGCAGACATGCTGAAAGGTCTGCGTACCGGTATTGCCACCGGTTCCCTGTTTCCGGTCATGTTTGGTGTTGCCCACAGCTCCATGGGTGTGCGGGCTCTGCTGGACTTCATGGCGGAATACTTGCCGGCTCCGACCCGAGTTGGCGAGGTTGCCGCAGTGAAAACCGGGAAGGATGAAGCCGCGACCATCAAGCTGGATCCATCGGGTCCGACGGTCGCATATATCTTCCGCACCGTTTCCGAGGGACACCTGGGCGACATGTCATACTTCAAGGTCATCTCCGGAAACGTAAAACCGGGCACCGAACTGGTCAACGAGACCACCGGCAATGCTGAACGGCTTGCCCAGTTGTACACGTTCCAGGGAAAAAACCGTATCGATCTGCCTGGTGCCCCCGCCGGGGATATTGGCGTGGCGGTGAAGCTGAAGAGTTCACACTCCGGTAATACTCTGGCCCCTAAGGGTTTTGGCAGATCGGTTAAAGGTCCGGTTTATCCCAACCCGGTCATGGATGTGGCTGTCGGCGCCAAGTCCAAGGGCGACGAAGACAAAGTTGCCACCGCCTTTGCCAAGTTCCGCGAGGAAGACCTGACATTCAGAATTATTCCCGATCCGGCCCTGAAACAGCAGGTGTTGTGGGCCCAGGGATCGACCCATATCGAGGTCCTGTGCGAAAAGGTCAAAAGCCGGTTTGGCGTTGAAGTCGAACTGTCCAAGCCCAGAATCCCCTATCGCGAAACCATCAGGGCCAAGACCGAAAAGCAATACAAACACAAAAAGCAGTCCGGCGGCCGGGGACAGTATGGTGATGTTCATCTTCGGATAGAACCGAATACACGCGGTGCCGGATTCGAGTTTGAGGACGCGGTCACCGGCGGTGTTATCCCCGGCAAGTACATTCCGGCCGTGGAAAAGGGTGTTGTTGAGGCGATGGTGTCCGGTGGTCTGTGCGGCGCCCCGGTAGTGGATGTAAAGGTAGCTGTCTTTTTTGGATCTTACCACGATGTTGATTCGTCGGATATGGCGTTCAAAATCGCCGGTTTGATGGCGTTTCGCGAGGGGTATATGGACTGCAAACCGGTCATCCTTGAGCCGGTGTACAACATTGAGGTTCTGGTCCCGGACGAATTTACCGGTGATGTGATGGGTGACCTGTCATCCCGCCGCGGCAAAATCGCCGGCATGGATCCCGAAGGCGGGAGCCAGCGGATTCGGGCCTCGGTCCCCCAGGCTGAATTGTACCAGTATTCGGTGGATCTTCGCTCGATGACTCAGGGGCAGGGCGTGTATTCCATGGAATTCGCCCGGTATGAAGAAGTCCCGCACGATGCCGCCCAGAAGATTATCGACGAGGCCAAGGCGCTCAAAGAAGCTGAAGGCTGATAATCATCGTGTTGACTATCCAACGGGCCCTTTTGGGCCCGTTTTTTTTGCGCGCAAGTAGGATCAGGGGACGTTCGTATTCATTTGTGATTGACAAGTAAACAAATGGGCAGTATGGTAAACGCAAGAACCGGATTGCAATCAGGATTTCGGAGTTATTATGAAGCCGAAACTTACGGACCGGCAGAAGGCCATTCTGGACTTCATTGAGAGTCAGATTCTGGATCGGGGGCACTCACCGACCATCCGTGAGATCGGTGGAAAGTTTGGCATCACCTCGACCAACGGTGTGAGGGTTCACCTTACGGCGCTTATCAAAAAAGGCTACCTCAAAAAGCAGGAGCACATCTCCCGCGGTCTGGAGCTTGTGCGCGAGTTTGCCACCCGGACTGCCCGCGTGCCTCTAGTGGGTTCGGTGCCGGCCGGTCAGCCTATCGATGCGATTGAGAATATTGAGGGCGAGATTGCGGTTGATGAATCCTTCCTGCCGCGCGGAGATACGTTCAGTTTGACGGTAGCCGGCGATTCCATGATCAAGGCCGGTATTTATGACGGTGATGTGGTCGTGGTACGGAAGCAATCCGAGGCTGAAGCGGGCGACATTGTCGTAGCGATCATCGACGGCGAGGCAACGGTGAAACGCTATTTTCGCGAGGGCAGACAGATTCGCCTGCAGCCGGAAAACGACGATTACGAACCGATCATTGTCAAAAAGGCCTCGGGGGATTTCCGTATTGCCGGGCGGGTTGTTGGGTTGCTGCGACGCTTCCGGTAGTTGGTAGCACCTCTTCCACGATCATGCGGCGGTCGGAGGGAATTGTTGATCCCGGCTGCCGTTTTCAGTTGACATTCCTCCGATTTTCAATAGATTTGCCGAACCACAAGGGCAAAAGCCCGCAGAAAAGCCACCGTAGCTCAGTTGGTAGAGCAGCTGATTCGTAATCAGCAGGTCTCCAGTTCGAATCTGGACGGTGGCTCTTTTTTTTGCGTGAAAAGTCTGGGGGGGGCGGTTGGTCGGAGGCCGCTGGTTTCACAAACAGGCGGCCGGGGCGTTCGTTTCGGCATCAATGAAGAGATAACCGATAAGGATGGTCAAGTCTCCGATATCGACAATCCCCTCAATATCGCCATCAATATTCCCGGCTTCGGGACACGGCAGAACCAGATCGAAATCTATGAAGAGGTGCGTGATCAGCAGAGTCAGGTCACCGATATCCACGACGCCGTCGATTGATTTGTCGACGTTGCCGGTGTATTCCTGGCAGCATGGCGGCTCGATGATCAGTGAGCCGGGCGAGAACTGCGGTACAAAGCCGTTCATCGTAGTGTCAGTGAACCCGGTGGTACGCTCGATCAGGTCGATCAGAATGGTAGTCGAGTCAATCGCAACAGTCCTGCCCTGCAGCGAGTCTGGATAGGCCAGTTCAAGGGCTGCCAGTAATCCGCTGCCCGACGGAATGGGGCCGTCCTCGGCCGAAAACGCAAAGATGGTCACGGCCCCGCTGGAGTCATCCCGCGTCCATCCGAAATATTGTGTTCCCTGAACCCGGCTGTCATCGAAACACACTGAATCGATGGTAACGGCGGTGTGCATGGTGCGAAGCGTGACCTCGACGCCCAGGAGGGGCTGATCGTTGCAAAAGCGCACTTCTACTCGGCCGACATGGGGGGGATAGGTGCTGTCGACGCCCACCACAACCGAGTCCATTTCACCCGGATCCGGTCCCGCGAAGCGTTGGGGAGGCCGGTCCGATGAAAGCACGGAACCGCCAAATCCCAGAACGATGGCTATAACGAGAAAGCGCGACACCTTCATCTTGTCAATCAGTTGGTACCGTCGTGAGTACGATTAAAGCCAGGGCGCAACAGAGGCGCATTTACCGCCCTCAATATAGCACAAAACGTCATTCTGGCAAGAAGTTATGCCTCTACGGCACCTGTTGCGGACCCCCAAACCAAAACCCCGCTCGGGCGAGCGGGGTTCCAGAAACTACCACCTTGTCCTGAGAGTGGTACCGTGCCAACCTGCCCGAGCAGGTCTATCCGGATATAACGGTCCAGCCCCAAACCGGACCAGAAATATGCACGTGTATCGGATGGCGTCAACCGGGAGGGTGAGGATACGGAATCGGTGTCAAATCAATGGCTGCAGAGCAATCGGGGCGCGGATTTACCGCGGTCGATGATTGTACATAACCCTACCAGTGTTATCAGCCATTTGAAGTATATCAGGTTCGTGCAACTTAGTCAAGGATAAAGGCGGTGGTGACCCGTGCCGGAGACAGGCGAATCTCTTGCGGCTGTATGTTACCCAAAAACAACGCATGGCTCCGGCGCAGGGAACCATGCGTTGAGAAACGTCTTGTCGGGAGTTGTCTGCCGCTCAGTAGATCCGCTGGATCAGCCGTTTCTCCTCAGCACTTTCCGGATCGAATTCCTGGCGGACTCGCCCAAAGCAGAACCCCAATTGCTCAAAGAGGTTGACATCATCCAGATCAACGTGGCGCTGTTTGATGGCTTCCTTGATTTTCATGTAATACACTTTGTTGTTGTGGAAGCCCGTCACGGTGACACCACCAACGTCGTGCAGCAGCAGGTTGACGGCGCTGGCGCCGGCGATCATGCCGAAGTTGGCATCGTACGCGGAGGTGGTCCCGGCGCGTACCAGGTGCGAAGGCGTGACTGTTCTGATTTCCGGCAGCGTGTACAGATCCTCGACAAACATACCTTCACGAATCATGAACTCTTTGATTTCGTGATCGCCAGCCATTTTCTTTTTGAGCTCCTGGGCGACGTATTTGCCGGCTCCCGCGAGCTTTTTGTGCCCGAATGTATCCACACCGGCGGACTCATCGTAAATCGGTTCCCCCGACGCGTTTCTCAGACCTTCTGCCACGACTATCGTGTAGGTCCCGGCGTTGATGTCACTCTCAATAACCCGCTTGGTGAACACCTTCTTCATGTGGCGGTAGACCTCGTCGAAGTCGACCGGTATCTCCGGAATGAGGATGCAGTCGGCCTCGCCGGCGACACCGCCGCGGAAAGCCGTGTGCCCGGCGTACCGTCCGAACACCTCAATCACCATGATGCGGTTGTGGGTGCGACCGGTAGTTTTGAGTTCGCTGACAAAAAAGCCGATGCGATTGATGGTGGAGTCGCCGCCCACCGAATACGGCATGAGATCGAGGTCCATCGTTTTGGGGCAGTGGACGCAGTGAATACCCTGGGCATCGAGATCGGCCACCACCGATCCGGTGTCGTCGCCGCCGCTGATCACGAGGGCATCAATACCAAACTTGGCCAGCCCGTCTTTGATGCGCTGATATTTGTTGGGGTCCTTGATTTTGGAGATTTTGACCCGTGAATGCCCGGCCTCGGACCCGGCCAGGCCAATGCTGAATGAATCAAGGCGTCCCGGTGTCAGGGCCACCAGATTGTCCAGATCAACAAGGTTATATAGTCCTGCGTATCCGTTGGGAATTGCGTACGTGGTGATGTCCTTGCGGGTGGCCATCTGGGCAGCGCCCTTCACGACAGCGTTAAGGCCGCCGCAGTCGCCGCCGCTGGTGATGAGACCGATCGTCTTCAGGCTCATGTTCTCCTCCGCCGGCCGAAGTCGGCATTGTTAGAGTACCCTGTCATTCGCCTGCCGGAAAGGCCCGACGCGACTGGTACTCGGTCGCTAAAGCTGTCTAAGATAGGGGCGGGTGCAACGGCATGTCAAGCAATGTCCACGAGAATAGGAGACCGGTGCCGGGCTCAGCGAATCGGCTCGTGTGTGGTGGGAAGAGTCCTCTTGATAATGACGCGTCGCCGACTGCCAATCATCTCGAATTCGAACGACACGTGATCCCATTGGTGGGGACGAGGTTGTCCGGCGGCCAGCACATAAGGGCTGGTGAATCGAATCTGGTCCGCCACCTGAAGGTGGACACGATGCTTGCCCGCTTCAAGAACTAGCGCTCTCATACAAGGTCTCGTGGTACTTGCGTTGTGACTTTGGGGGCTGTGTCTCGTACCGGGCAGTCATCCCAGGATAACATCCCCGTCAACGAACCCGGCCGCGGGCGCCGACCTGTCGGCACCATATCGATCGATGTGGTCGGGGTGCTAATAGTATGGCAAGCGGACACAGAGTCAAGGGGAGAACGTCAGGTCCCTTCCGAAATTCCGGCGCAAGGTCGGGAATAGACGCCAATAATTGACCGAATTTTGTTGCGTTTGGTCCGACGGTCGTGTTTCTTGGTGCCTAAACAAAGAAGGACAATACGGGTCTGTTATGTGGTGGAAAATCATACTCTTTCTGGCGTTTGCGGTGCTGATTGTGAGCAGTTTCATTACAGAAGCGCCGCAGCAGCAAATCGGCGAGGCCAGCCGCATATTTTACTATCATATACCGCAGGCATTCATTTCGGTGGTTGCCTTTGCCGTGTCAATGATATATGCGATTCTGTTTCTGCGAACACGCAAATCAGCATTTGATGACCGCGCTGTGGTTGCGGCCGGTCTGGGTTTTGTGGCCTGTACGCTGGCAACGCTGACCGGATCGGTGTTTGCCCGCGTGACGTGGGGGAGTTTTTGGAACTGGGACCCCCGGGAAACATCGATATTCGTTCTGCTGCTCATCTACGGCGCATATTTCGCATTGCGCGGTGCCATTGAGGACGACGAAAAACGGGCGACATTGTCATCGGTGTATTCGATTTTTGCCTTTGTTACGGTCCCCTTCCTGGTGTTTGTCATGCCCCGGGTGATGCCCTCGCTGCACCCGTCGGATTCCATTGTCGATGAAAACCTGAGGTTTCAGATGAGCCAGACCGTGGGAACGCTGTTTTTCTCGGCAATGGCTCTTTTCTTCTGGTTGTACACCTGGATATTCCGGTTGGGGGTGCGCGTATACTCACTTGATCGTCGTCACGAAGAGAGAGAGGACTAGGATATGGATGGCAACTATGTTGCGTTGGCTGTGACCCTGGTGGTATGGGTCGGGCTGTTCTGGTTTGTATTTCGTCTGGACCGCAAGGTCAGCGCGCTCGAAAAACGCTCGCGCTGAGGCCTCGGTGAAAGTTCTCGGGCCGGTCGTGTATCAAACGCGGTCGGCCGGCACAGCTTCCCCGGCTGTGTGGAACTCAGGTATTTCCCGCAGGTATAACCCTATTGATGTTGTGTTGAGGAGATGCGGGGCCGGCCAGTCCGTCCCGTTCTTGACACATCGGTGTAGACTGTTTATGTTGGTGCTCCCGGTCATCGTTGTAGCGGTGACAAGGTAATAGTAACTCCAAATGAATCAATGAGGTATTGTTGATGAATGATTCGTCGCAAGGGGCGATGATCGAGGCGCGTAATCTCAGCAAGTATTACGGCTCGTTTGTCGCTATCAACGGTATTTCATTTTCCATTCCCCGCGGCCAGATAGTGGCCTTCCTCGGCCCGAACGGAGCGGGCAAGTCGACCACCATGAGAATCCTGAGTGGCTTTCTTGCTCCCAGCGAGGGCTCGGCCTCGATTGCCGGTCTTGATGTTCAGTCGGACCGTTTGGAGGCATCGCGTCACCTCGGCTATCTTCCTGAAAACGGACCCCTGTACGAGGACATGACGCCGCTGGAACTTCTGCGGTTTTTTGGCGATGCGC
>JAHIVM010000549.1 GCA_018816665.1 Candidatus Zixiibacteriota bacterium | reverse complement strand
CAGGCATGGGCGCTGTCGTACTCCAGGGTGTGGACATACATCCGGCCAATCGAAAGCAGCAGCAGTCCGTTTAAGAAGTCGGGCTTGATTTCAGCGGCCCGTTTCAGGAGCGCCAGGGCTTCATCAGCCTGTCCGTGGCGGGCCAGAAGGTCCGCTTTGCTGTGATACGGGTTGGCCTCGTTGGGGGCGTATTCCAACAGATGATTGATCGCATACAGGGCGCTGTCGTACTCGCCGCGGGCATCGTAGGAGTAACACAGCCAGTTCCAGGCATCACGATACAGCGGATCGGCCCGGAGCGAATTGTGCAGATATTCGATGGCGGTGTCGTAGTCGCCGACCACATACCGGCCGTACGCCAGTTCCATCCAGGCGACTTTTTCATCGGGGTACTCGGCCACCAATTGCTCGAGATAGGCGGTTGCCAGAGAGTCCTGATCGTTCAGGTCTGCTTTGCGGCTCAATATGAACAGCCGTTCCTTGCGGGTAGCCTTCTGAGCGTAATACACGGCTTTTTCATTGAGTGAGATATCACCCAGCCAGGAGAGACAATAGTAGGCCATTGCAAAAGTCGAATCGAATTCCAGAGCTTTGAGGAAGCTCGCCTGCGCTTCATCAAAGTAATACATCGAATACAGTTCAAGACCGCGGAGGTAGTAGCGATAGGCCTCCGGCGACGACGTAGTGACATCGGCGACCGCCGGATCGGGCTCGCTGAAACTGGCGGCCGGCAAATCGAAATCGGCCTTGACCAGGACCGTAAGGGAGTCGATGGCCGGGAACAGCCCGGTCTCATCCGGGGCGGTCAAACGATGCGAGGCGATAACGTCGCCGGTAGCCGCCTCGACCAGTCTAACATCGATTACAATCTCCGGTTCAGTCTGCAGGACGCTGCCGGTAATCAGCCAGCGGGCGTTGGCGCGTTCGGCAATCAGTTTCGGCAGCCCGACATCCATTGCGGAAACACCTTCGATTTCCAGCAGTCGGCGGATATCGCGCAACCGCTGATCGGAAAGCACCCGCAGGTAATGAGATTCAGAGAGGTCGGTAATCAGCAGGGCGGTCACGAACTCACCCAGCCGGTCGGCGGATTCATCGCCGGAGAGATTATCAAAATACATCACCGCAACCCGGTTTTCCGAGGCGGTGACGTCATCGGCAGTGTCAAAATGAATGCCCCAGGGGCGAAGTATCAGGATTGCCAGCACGGCGGCGACCGCCACGACCGTTTGCCACAGGGTACGATGTTTTCCGCGAACCGGCGTAATGCTTGATTCCGCCGCAGGGGCGTTTTCGCCGACCAACTCAGAGACGCGGTCCCGGGTCTGGGAGTCATCGGTGAGGAGTGACACGGTGGGCAGGAAGGATTCTGCCTCGGCCCGGCAGAAATCGCATTCCAGCAGGTGGACCTCGAACTCATCGCGATCGGCATCGTTGAGCATGCCCAGTTCATAGGCATACAGGCGCTCACCCAGCCTTTTGTTGATGCACTCGCTCACTGGTCCAGGTCCCCCGTTGCGAGACAGTTTTTGAGCATCGTCCGCGCCCGTGACAGGATGACATACAGGTTGTTGGGCTTGATGCTCAACCGGGCGCAGATTTCCTCGGTGGAGAACCCCTGATAATGCAGATTCAGTATCCGGGCGTGCCGGCCGTTGATATCGTTGAGTTTTTTCAGGCAGTCGGATAACTGCCGCCTGAGCGCTTCATCGTGCTCGACACAATCCCGGATCTGGCCCGATTTGCCCAATTGATCCAACTTCTCCAGATGTGAGGCTCTGGTTCGGTACATTTGTGCTATCTCATTGCGAAGAACGGTCTGAGCCCAGGCGGCGAAACTGGAGCGTATCTCCACGGTGTCGAAACGTTCGGTTATTTTCACAATAGCCGCCTGAACGAGTTCCTCGCTTTCGGACGTTTCCACTCTTCTGTGACGTACGAACAGGCGAAAACTTACATAGAGGCGCCGATACAGTTCCTCGCGGGCGACTGTATCACCTTGTCTGGCTTTGTGATAGAGGTCGTTTATGCTCACCGTTGCCTACCGGGTCCCGTTCCGTGATGCCGATGTCTCAAATGGAGGGAGCAGGCATGTACCCCAGCCTGCCGTGCCCTGGTAACCCTGATCACGGACGGTTGATAACCTGTTTCTGTTCAATACGTTCTGTTTCGTATTTAGTTCGGTTTTTCACGATGAGGATTTTCATCAATCAGAGCCTGAAGCCGCTCTTTCAGCGGCTGGAGCGGCAAAAGACCGATTATCGAGTCGCGGGGGCGGCCGTTGCGGAACAACAGCACGGTGGGGACCGACCGGATCTGGTAGGACCGGGCCGTATTGGGATTGTAATTGATGTTCATGGTGAACACGTTCAGCCGGCCGGCAAACTCACTCCCGAGTTCCTTCAAGAGGCCGGTCATGACATGGCAATGCGGGCAGGTATTGGAGTAGAACTGGACTACCGACGGCATCTCCGAGGCCAGTACTTCCGGCTCGAAATCATCATCGCCCACCGGTCTTGGTGCACCGGGTTTCGGTTCGCGATTGAAAAGCTTGTCAAGAATTCCCATGGTGAGAGTATAGGCAGTCAGGGGAGGCCGTGTCAACTTTGATCCGCGGCTGCGTTTATGGGGTTGCGCCGGCCGGGATCCGGGGACACATTGGTATCATGCCGAACGAATTACCCATCCAATGCTGTTTTGACTGGGGCGCCGAATCGGTCGCCCGGGCTGTTCGACGCGGCGACGCGATTGTCATAGTCGATACCCTGAGTTTCTCTACCGCCGTTTCCACCGCCGTAGGCGGGGGTGCCGAGGTGTACCCAATCCGGCACGGCGGTGATGCCTGCACGCTTGCCGATCGGGTTGGGGGAGAGGTCGCGGTACGCCGGCGAGAAGTTCCGGACAAAGGACGGTTCTCATTGTCGCCGCTGACTTATCGTCAGGTCGTTGCCGGCGATCGGATCGTGTTGCCATCGCTCAACGGCGGCCGCTGCTGCGAGTATGCCGCCGGGGCCGATCTGGTGATAGCCGCAGCGCTGGTAAATGCCGAGGCCGTGGGGGCGTATGTGGAGAGCTACCTTTTGGAATCGACTCGCAAGGTGACCGTTATTGCCTGTGGAGAGATGCGTACCGAAAATGATGGGAGTCAGTTGCTACGTTTTGCCATCGAAGATTTGCTGGGAGCGGGGGCGGTTATTTCTCATCTCTCGATTGCGAAATCTCCCGAGGCGCAGGTGGCCGAGGCGGCGTTTGTGTCGCTGCGAGAGCGCATTGACAACATTTTGTTCGATTCAGAGAGTGGGGTGGAACTGAGAGAAATGGGGTTTACCGATGACGTTCGCTTTGCCGCGGGCGTCGACACGCTTCATGTTGTACCGCGGTTGGTGGAAGGGCGGTTTGTCTCCTGCGCCTGACGCTCAGCGATTCCTTTGAAGGACGGGTTGGATATCCTCTTTCCGGCCGAATACCTCGATGATGGTCCAGTCGCTTCTCTCCGTCCAGCGAAAGGAGAGGTAGTGACGAAGGAAGTCACATGCATCACCTGGATTGTCGAAAAGCGCGAACCTGTTAAGCAGCTTGAAGAACCTAAGGAATGCGGTGCCCTCCAGATCGGTGCCGTGCCATAGCGGAAAGCAAAGAGCGTCGGCGATTGGTGAAAAGCCGAGGGGAAAATCACTCGGTTCATGTCCCAGGCTCAGATAGCCGCCGGGCGCACGGTACTTCGTACCGGAAGGGCGCACCCACACCGGCTCCCAGAGCCCCGGATCGTCCTGCTCTGCCCATCCGAGAACATCCAGCAAGTCTCCCTCGGCGTAGATGAGACTGTTCCAACATCGATCAACCTCCTCCAATTCGCCCATGCGGATCATAGCGGCCGTGACTGAGGCTGGGGTGTTAAGGTCATCCGCCGGGTAGGACATGGGATAGTCTCTGTCCAGGCCGTGGTACCACACGTTCACCCGGTCCGGCGTGCTGTTGAACGGCGGCAATGCATAGACATCGAGTGTGTTTTTTGGATTGTTCGCAAACTCCTCGTACATTCGAGCGAATCGTTTGACGATGAAGAAGCCGTAGTCTTGCAGAGGTTCGATGTACATGGCGCTACCAGATGAAGGCTTTGATACCTGCTCCGGCCATCAGTTGCGATCCCGTAACCCAGTTTTCTGTGCCGTCGACTTTTTCCCGGATCTTCTGATATCGTATTGAGATATCGAGGCCTATCGCCTGTGACATCATGTGGACGGCACCGACCTGGACACCGTAGTGTTGGGTGTCGTAGTCCTGTTTTGCCAGGGAGCTGTAGCTGATCCCACCACTGTAGGTGTACACTGTCCGGTTCTTGCGAGTGGTTTGCCCCAGACCGCCGAAGACGACGATATACGGATAGATGGCTCCCTTGACTTCTGACCTGGACGGTGAGGAGTTCAAGTAGTAGCCGGCGGTTGCGCCGATTCCCCAGCTCGACAGATTCTCTTCATCGATTGAGATGTTCTGGTAGTACAACTCCGTGCCCAACGCGAGACCGGGCGCGAAGAAATATGAGATGGCCGGCACGATCTGAATCGTGGTGGCCTGCTTGTTCACATCTCCTGCATCGTGGCGCACAAATAGCTCACTTGAATTGACGAGACTGCCCCTGTCTATAGGACCGTCGGCGGCAAGCGTCGAAGTAGAGAGCAGCGCCAGAGCCAGTACCAACGAGTATATCACTAACTTCATCTGAATTCTCCGTGTCAAAGTTTTTGCTCGGTTCAGAGCGCCGTGGCAGGCGAGTGATCGCGCACTAATAGACAAAAGCTGCAACTCCGATCCCGAAGAACACGGTCACACCGCCTCCCCATCCACTCGCAAAGCCTGACTCCTCGGCGTCGCCCTGAACCCGAATGGTCGCGTCAATGCCAACGCCGTCTGATACCATATGGATCAACCCCGTCTGTCCGGACGCAAAGGCGAACTTCCACCGCTTGTCATCAACGTGATTCATGCCGATCCCAGCGGCGATGCGGATGTAGGGGAACGTTGAACCCCGTGCGTTGTCCAATCGCGACGTGGCATAGTACCCAAACGCCGGAGCAACTGCCCATCTGACTTCAGTGCGATCATTCTGTGACTCCAGCCGGAAGAGGAACTCTCCGCCGAAAGTGAACCGGGGAGACACGAAGAACCCCGAGGCGGGTGCGATTTCCACTACCGTGATATCATCGTACAGATCTCCGGAGTTGTGGCTTATGAAGAAGTGACTGGACACGATTTGACTTCCGCGGTCGAGTGGACCAACGGCCCCGTCCGAAGTGGCCACGGCCAAAGAAGTACAGATAAGGAAATACAGCGGTATCTTCACGGTTGCCCTCCCCTCAGCTATGTGCAACAGATGGCGCAGCCTCAACTTGCGGTTGCCAGCCTGCGACAGTCTATGTCAAAATACCAGAAACACTTAGGCGTGTCAACCTCGGTGAGAGCAGAATCTGCGCCCGCATACGGAGCCACAAAAACCCCATAATCACCGGAACCGGTCCATGTTTTTACTGTTGACAAAATAGGGTAATGTTGTATTTTGTAACAACTTAGAAGACGCTCACCAAACGAACCTCTCCGTCTTCCTACCCGCAGGTACTGACAAGGAACACATCCACAAGAGGACCGTATGACACGCTTGACAACGGTATGCACCGCACTGCTTTTGCTGGTCTGTTTGACCACGGCGGGGGCCCGGGTCAACCCTACAGGTTCGACCCAAATCGCCAAAAATCATGAGGTCAATTATCTTCTCGAGGGGGACAACGGCGTCCCGGAGTTTGTCTCCGGCAAGCTCGTCTTCGGGGTCACTAAAGGCTCCGAAATAACCTCGGCCATCAGCTTTTTTGAGACAAACAAAGCGGCCTACAGGATGCACGACCCGGCCAAAGAGCTGGTTGTTCAGCGCGTGGATACGGATCGTCTGGGCATGCAGCATGTGCGGCTCAGCCAGTACCACGACGGTGTCCGGGTAGAGGGCGGCCAGTTGCTGGCTCACTACAAGGCCGATGGCACTCTGGAAACGGTCAACGGTTTTTACCTGCCGGATATCGAGCTTGATACCCGCGCCACGGTTACTATTGCAGAGGCCACGGCTCTGGCTGTCGACGATCTGGCCGGCTTTTTTGGTGCGGGTACGCCCGATGACGCCGAACTGGTAGTGTTTCCGTGGGACGGCGAGTACTTCCTGTGCTGGCGGACCACCCTGTGGTCGGATGCTCCTATGGGTCGCTGGGAATACTACGTCAATGCCAAGAACGGCGACGTTGTCTTCAAGGCCAACCGCATTCAGGATGCCGAGGCGATCGGCACCGGTACCGGCGTGTTGTTTGGGACGCGTTCCCATATTGACACCTGGGACACCGGTTCGGAATACCAGATGATTGACTATACCCGCCAGGCGGCCAACAATATACACGGTCACAACGGCCAGATGCCTCCCGGCAATTATGTTCAGACCAATTATGCGAACCCCGGTCTTCCCGGCGCGGTCGCAACCGATCCGGACAATGCGTGGGATACCTACAGTCCCCAGTCGGCGGCGGTCGATGCTCACGTGTTTGCTACGCTCGTATACGATTGGATGCTCACCGAGTTCGGCCGAAACAGCTTTGACGACAACGGTGCGTCGATGCTGTCCACGGTCAACTACTCCCTTGAAGGTAACAATAACGCTTACTGGAACGGCAGCCAGATAGTTATATGGAGTTTTTCCTCCGGGAATCGTTCCCTGGCCGGTTGTCCTGATGTGGTTGCCCACGAGTGGGGCCACGCAGTAACAGATTACACTTCAGATCTT
>JAHIVM010000548.1 GCA_018816665.1 Candidatus Zixiibacteriota bacterium | reverse complement strand
GAGTTGGACATAGTCCACGTAGATGGAGTCCTGCTTGGTCACCGTGATGTTAATCACATCCTTGTCCGGCAACTCAATCTGGGAGTGTGATTCCGGCAGATCTACTGCGCGCGCCTCCGGTGGCTTGAACTGGGTGGTCGCCATGTAGAAAATAAGCAGCAGGAAGGCGATATCCACCATCGGGGTCATGTCGATGCGAATGGCTACGCGCCGTTTTTTCTTAATCGCCATTGCTTACTTGCCTTCTTTAGTCTTCAGCAACTGCAGCACTTCAAAGGTTGCTTCGTCCGTGGTGTAGTTGAACGCGTCCACCTTGTTGACAAAGAAGTTGTAGAAGAAGATACCCAGAATACCGGAAAGCAGACCGCCGGCGGTGTTGACCAGGGCCTCGGAAATACCGGTTGCCAGAGCGGTAGCGTCAATGACGCCGCCCTCAACGTTACCGGTGGCGGCGAAGGCACGGATCATACCGATAGTCGTACCCAGCAGCCCTACCATGGTCGCAATAGAGGCAATAGTCGACAGGGCGATCAGGTTCCGCTCAAGCAGCGGTCCTTCAAGCGCGTTGGCTTCTTCGATCGCGGTCTGGGTCAACTGCAGGCGTTTCTCGGAGTCAATCTTCTCATCGCCTTTAATCTCATGATAGCGCTCGATACCGGCCCGCAGAACGTTGGCAGTCGTACCGCGCTGCTTGTCGCAGGCAGCCAGGGCGCCGTCAAAATCGTTGTTCTGAAGCAGCGTGATCAGCTTCTTGAAAAACACCTGGACAGAGCTTTTGCCCTTGGCGTTTGCGTACAGGGAGATGTAGCGCTCGATCACGAACACCAACAACATGATGAAAATCATGATGAGCAGGACAACCAGCGGTCCACCCTGATACACGGAGTGAATAATGGGGTTCTCCGACGTGCGAAACACGCCGTACCAGAGCCCGAAGCCGATCGCGAAAGCTACCAGCGCGTTAAGGGTTACGAATAGAGTTTGCTTAACCACGGGTTTCTATCCTCCAAAATCAAATGACTTAAATTTCTATCGCCTTCACGGCCACGAGCACGGACGATGCGATGACTACGAAAATACCCCAGGACAGAGTATCCAGCAGAACACCGGTACCGTACACCTGACCGAAACTGGAAAACACTCCCTCGCCCGCCTGGAACCAACTTCCGTAGTCGGCGCCAATGAAGGACAGGAATACAACTACAACAAAGAGAATCAGCGGCAGCCAGTTCAACCGAAGGTATTTCTTCAGCTTCATGGCGACATCATCCCCTTTGCCCTTGATACCGTATAGACTGTACAGATTGAGAACCGGCAGGCCCACCGTCAGGACAATGAACAACAGCATGAGGAGGCCGGAAATCATGAGCACAAAGCCCGAGGAAAACACGTGGCCGCCGGCCAGACCCAGCACACCAAAGGTGCCTATGCCGGTCACCCGCGTGTATTCCTTTTTGACTTTCTTCCTGAACTGGTGCCCGGTAAGGATCTCTTCCTTGGACCGCGCCCCCTGGTGGGTTCGAACCCCCTGCTGCGCCTCGGGCTCAGCGGCGGCCACAGCCTCATCGGCCGGTTCGGCCGCCACCGGGACCTCAGTACCGGTCGTAGCGTCGGCGGGAGTATCTCCGGACACTACCTCGCCTCCCACGGCCGCCAGGGCCAGGGAATCTGCGCCGGTCTCGGCCAGAAGCGTACTGTCGGCGGGCGCCTGTTCCTGAACAGCCACCTCCTCCACTACCTCCTGGTACGCGGTGTACCACGGCAGAAACAGAGCCGCAATCATCACCAGCGACGCAATCGTAAGAACAACGCGTTCGAGACCGGACACCCGGGTCTCCATCAGCGTGCAATGATCCCGAAGGATATCACCGCTGGCGCGCTTTTTGACCACACCGTCAACATAGCGCTGCTGTTCCGCCTTGGTCTTGAAGAGGTCTTTCGGTTTGCCTGGAAAAACCTCAAACCCGATATAATGCATGCGCTGATCTTCGGCGATGCGTTTTCCGGTTGGGTTCTTCTTTCCTTCGTCGGCCATTCAATTCCTCTATTGCTAAAACGTCTAAAGCCTCACAAACGACTAATTGAATTCGAAACTGATTTCGTCACGGGCCTTTTTGATCTCGGAGTCATTCGGATTGCACTTCAGCACCTTGCCGTACCATTCATGCGCCTTCTTGTAGTCGGCGCTGGCGTTTTTGTTGTCCGGCTCCGCAGCCCGCAGGTGATAGCACTGGCCGATCCATTTCACCAGAGCCTCGTCATCGCAGGCGCCGCCGTTGGCGGTCGTGCACGTGTAGGCATCGAGCAGATACGGCAGGGCCTTGCTGTAATTCTTCGTACACACGCCGCCGAAGTAGGCGAAGCCGATCGACTTCTTCGCAATGCAGTTGCCGGGGTCCACCGCCAGCAGACGTTCAAACGACGACACACCGTTGGTGCAATCCGACAATTGATACAGATACGTATTGGCTATGCGAAGCAAAACGGCGGTATCACCGGGGACGGTCTCGAGGTAGGTATTCATGTATCCGATCGCCACCTCGTAATAGTTGACATTCGGATCGAACCCGAGATCGCCACCACCCTCATCCTCGCCGTCGAGCTCATCCATCAACTCATCGTCCTCGTCGCCTCCCGCGGCCTTTCCGGCCAGGGCCAGGGCACACAGCCCCGCGTTTTTGACAATAGACGCTGAACTTTCGTCGATACCCAGGGCAATACGCTGATCGTAGTACTCGAGCGCGTTGGCATATTCCTTACGATTATGATAAGAGACGGCCACGTTTCCGAGCAGACGTTTCTGTTCCGGGTACTCTTCCAGCGACTTGGTGTAGTATTTGATCGCGTTGTAGAAATCTTTCGGCTGGCGATAAAAGTAACCGTCGCCCAGCAACTGATACAGCTCGACATCGCGCACCCGGCTGCTGTAGTCCTCCTGGGTGACCACCCATTCCAGATGCTTCACCAGCATGTCTGTGGAGCGTTCGTAATCTCTGATGCCCCACAGGGACTTGCCGTAGTAGAAGTAAATGTCTTTGGGCACATACGGGATCGCCAGAACGCGATCAAAAAAGACGGCCGCGGAATCAAAGGCACTGACCTCGGCATACGACATGGCGGTTTCAAAGAAACTGCGCACGGTCGTTGAGTCCGGCTGAATATCAGTCAATTGAAAATACTTGCGATAGGCGCCGATAGCGTCAAAGAACCGACTTTTGCGTTCCTCGCGCTGACGGCTGGACAGGGCGGCCTTGAAATAGATGCCGCCGGCCCGATGCCATGCTTCGGCGTATGTACTGTCGCGACGTAACACCACGCCGAGCTTTTCCAGCGCGCAGTTGTAGTCTTTGATGGCGAGGCATGCCTCGGCCCAGTGGAAATACACCTCGGTACCGGCCGTATCAATCTCCAGCGCCCGTTCGTATTCCATGATTGCGAGCGCCGGTACATCCTGGAAGAAGTTGGCATCACCAAGATTAATGTGATACTCCGCATCCTCACGCGCATAGCGCTGAGTGACCCGGGCGATTTCTGCCTCTTTCTCTTCCGGCGTCATGGGCGCACTTGTGAGATCCTTCAGGCGCTTCTCCCGGTCGGTCTCATTGGCGGAAAGCGCCTTGCGAAACCGGATGTCGGCCTCGCCGTAGTCCTTACTGGCCACCGCCAAAAGACCATAGCCGTTCTCAAACCACGACTGAATGTCTTTGGCCTTCTTCAATCCTTCCTTGAAAGCTTTCTCGGCCTCCTCAAGTTCGCCCAGTTGGAGTTGCGAACGTCCGAGGTAATACAACGACTCATAGTGTTTGCTGCGCTTGTCGAGCGCCAGCGTAAACTGGTCACGAGCCCTGGCATACCGCTCGGTTTCGTAATACACCAGACCAAGCAGATAGTAATTGAGGTAGTAGGAGGGGTCGGAGGAGATTGCGCTTTCCAACGCCGCTACAGTGGGGGCTATGGTGCCTTTTTGCACCGCCTCCCGGACGGCGACTTCGTCCATCTGCGCCGATGCGGATCCGGCCTGCAGGAGGATAAGCCCCGCAACGATTGCGATTACCGCTAAGATACGTTCTTTCAAGGTCTTCACCGCCTTAACGTCCCAAAATGAATTTCAAAAAATACAGGCTTTCACCCTAAAGTCAAGCACAAAATTATCTTCTTGCCTGCGACGGAGTTGTCGCGGACTGCGCTTGAGAATCAGAATGCCAGGCCATTTTACATTGAACCGCAATGCCGATCGCCGCCACTCCCCCGACCGCCCACTGGAGCGGACCGGAGAGAACGTCCGCGAACACGACTTCAATGTAGAGCGCAGTGGTCAATAAGATCAGTGCGGTCAACATGTCAAGAACCCTTCGCGTCGTCTGCATGTGCGACTCCTTCTGTTATACAGTTACCGACGGTAAATCTTTCAGGCGTACTTCGCGAGTGTTGCCACCTTGATTTGGTCTCTAACGTGACAATAATCATGCCGGACAGAACGAGTCGATTTTGCCCCATGGCCTAACGAGTTGCCCCGCTTGACATTAGTCCACGATCCAGGTACGGGAGGAAAATCCGGGACGTAATTCGGCGCAGATCCTGCGACGACCGTCTCGAGCCACAGTCAGTAGCGACTGCTATAATAGATTGGGAGACATACTGTTATCAGTTATCGTCAAATCGGGGTCGGGGAAGCCAGTCAAACCAGATTCGTATGTTTGACCCGCCTGCCGCTTCAAAGTAAGCGACTCCGGTGTACGGCCGACGAACTCCGTCGAAACCGATCGCGGGATAAAACCTCAGAGTCTGCGCCAGACTGTTGCGGGTGCGTTTGGCCGCTCGTGAGTCACGACTCGGCTCACCCAGATCGGCCCGGCCGGAAGCATCGACCGTAAGCGGGACACTGATCACACCCGGCTCGAGCCACTTGGCCGGCGACATCGAGGCCACACCCGACCACGTCCGCATCGGCACCGGCGGCGCCAGCAGACCCAGCGTGTCGACCGCCGTGTACACCCGCATTCGCTCGAGTATGGACAGCGAATCGGCCGAATCCGGTGTTATCGGCAAAGTGGGATAGCGAACGGTCGGATAAAAGGACACCACGACATACAACGACGATGCCCTCGCTTCGCCGCGCACGATGAGAGGGGCATACTCAGCCCAGTACAGGGCCGACATCAGCTGCCCGGTAAACTGGGGAAACGTGGATACAATTTTACTCATTCCCCGCACGGCGCCGGTCGCGTCCAGATCGACCCTGATCACCAGGTACGGATACATGTCCGTGGTATCCCCCGGTGTCAGGTCACAATTGTACGAAGGCATGCGGGTCAGAGCGGCCGGTATCACGTCGTTAAGCTGCAAAGCCTCAGTGTACAACTGCGGTGATCTCACGGCACGATTGCCGGCCACCGGAAACACCACTGTCGGCTCGCCCAGGTCGGGACGTATGTGGAGGTTGACGGGGATCCGGAGACTCGACGGCACCCCGTCGACCGTTCCCGGCTCGAACTGGATTGCCCGCAGATACCGACCAAAATAAGCGCAGAAAATCGAAAGAGCCGGATTTTTCGGCTCAATCGAGGCTACCCGTCCCAAGCTGTCAACCGTCAGTCGCGCCGGAACCGTGATTTCCACGTTGGTTGACGGATGCGCGCCGATAATCGTCTCGTGCGGCGATATTTTTGTGGGATAGGGCAAGGCGACACCATAGTGAACGGGCCGTTCGTGCCACCGGCTGTCCCCGCCAACCGGCGGCGGCCCGCCGCAGCCTGCCAGGCAGCCCAGGATCGCCGCGACCACGGTAACGGTCCACAATCGGGTGACAATTGTCGGGCGGCGATCAGTATTTGATTGCCGGGTCCCGTGCCTGGGTCTATACTCCGAAGCAACGGAAGGACTGGTTGATGATAGAGCTTCACAGACAACTTGCCAGAAATGTCGGAGCATCGTGGGCCCGCTATGCCATCAGATTAGTCATCAGTTTCTTTTTCGTCCCGTATATCACCACCGTGCTGGGTAACGCGCGGTTTGGCGTCTGGGTCATCGTCTTTCAGACAATCAACTACTTCTCCCTGCTGGATTTCGGGCTGGAGAAAGCGCTCGTACGTTTCATCTCCAGTCACCTGAGCAAAGAGAACTTTGACCGCATCAACCGCATTCTGCACACGGCTTTCGGCCTTTACCTCATTGTCGGTTCCGCAATTATACTCGGGTCATGGCTGACGGCAACATATTTGTTTGACTTCCTCCGGATCGGCGACCCGGCCTTACTGGAGGAAGGCCGCCTCGCTCTGATAATCATCGGCGTCTACATGGGCGCCCGCTTTTACCTCATGCCGTTCGGCGGCAGCCTGGGCGGCTTCCAACGTTTTGATATTTCCAACGGCCTGGAGGTCGCCGAGGAAATCGCCCGGGCGATTGTACTGGTGGCGCTGCTCAACGCAGGTTACGGCCTGCCCGCTCTGGCAACAGCCATCCTCGGCCTCAGCCTGATCAAACAGCTCGGCACCATTATCATCCTGCGGCGTCTCTTCCCTCGCATCCGTCTCGGCCTGCGGATGTTCGAGCGCACTACTGCCGGCGAGTTGTTCGCCTATTCTCGCATCACGTTCGGTATTACTCTGGCCTGGCTGGTGATATTCAACACCGACGTGGTGCTGCTCGGTCTGCTGTCATCATCCGGGGCCGCCGGTGTTTACGCCCCCGGGGCGCAACTCCTGCTCATGGTCCGGAACGCCGTGAATGCCGTCGCCACACCATTGACCTCCGCCATTTCACAGCTCGAATCCGAAGGCAATATGGATGCGGTGCGGCGGCTCTATTTCAAAGGCCTGCGCTACACTTCGTACCTGTCTTTCTTCATGGCGGTGGGTGTGATCCTGTACGCGCGCCCGTTCGTGGCCCTCTGGCTTCAGCCTGAGTATGCCGGGGCAGCGCCTGTCATGCAGATCCTGGCCGTCAGCGGCGCCTTTTTCATTCCCCAGATCGTGGGCAACTCCGTGTTGTTCGGCATCTCGCGCCACCACCATCTGCTGCGCGTGCTCGTGCTGGAGGCAGCCCTCAAACTGGTGCTGTCGCTGATCCTCATCGGACCCTACGGTTTGCAGGGGATGGCAATTGCCGCTGCCGTACCGCAGTTTCTCCTGTACGTGAGCCTCTACCCGATACTAATCGCCCGGGAGTTGGAGGTGTCCCCCGTCATCATTCTGCTGGCGTCCATTCGGAGCGGTTTTGCGGCCATGTTTGTGGCCCTGCCTATGGCGGTTGCACTGCGCGTGTGGCTCCCGCCGGAGACATGGTTGATGTTCTCATTGAATATCGTGCTCGTGGGTCTTCCGGCGCTGGCAGTGGGGTATTTCGTGCTTGATCCGGCTGATCGTAACCGGGTCAGAGGCTGGCTGCCACTTTCCCGCTGATGTCATCCACACACTCCCAAAAAAGAACCGCCACCGGCAAAGCCGATGACGGTTATCATACTCGAACAGAATTCGTGATTAGTAGTCGGTGTGCAGGCCTTCCGCGGCCGCGACAATCTTGTCAACGGTCGGCAAACAGGCATTGTCACCGTCCACACCGTAGGCCACCCGGGCATCAATCGGCTGCACCAGTTTGATCGGCGCCTCCAGATAAAAAACGCCCTCGCCCCGGGTAATCACCGATGCTATGGTAGCACCGGTACCACCGTGGAAACGATCCTCGGTGACAATCATCACCTTGCCGCAATCCTTGGCGGTCTGGAGAATACACTCTTCGTCCATCGGCTTGACCGTCCGCAGATCAATGATGCGGGCGTGGATGCCGCGTTCCTGCAGCACTTCCGACGCTTTACGACACATCTGGAACGTGGCCCCGTAGGTGATAATGCCGATATCCGAGAATTCTTCGTTGTAGACTTTCGCCTTGCCGAACGGGATCAACTCGTCGATATCCGGCATCGATGCTTCCATCGGCACACCTTCCCAGTCGCGACGATTGTACAGCGCCACCGACTCGCAGAAAAGCACCGGATCATCGGTCGCCCAGGCGGTTTTGAGCAAACCGGCCGCATCGTGAGCATTTGACGGCACGGCAATCAACAGGCCGGGGATGTTCATCCAGGTGCCGAGGTTGCCCTCGGAGTGCCAGAACGCACCCGCGCCCTGCTTGTAGCCGCCGTAGGTCGTTCGGATGGTCATAGGCATTTTGAACAGCCCGCCCGACCGCTGATAGGTCGTGCAGATACGATCTTTGAGAACCTGGTAGGCCGGCGACATGTAGTCGAGGAACTGGATTTCGGGTATTGGCCGTCGGCCCTGCAGCACGTGTCCGAGACCGCGTCCGAGAATACCGGCCTCATCCAGCGGAGTGTTAAATGATCGGTATTTGCCAAACTCCCGCTGGAGATTCTTGGATACCAGGAAAACACCGCCCTTACCCTTCAGCTTCGCCTGCTTTTCGAGTTCGTCGACCATGTGACCGGAGAAATCACCAACATCCTCACCAAACAGCAAGACGTCTTCGGTCATCATGAAGAGATCAAACAGGGTGTAGTTGATGGCAAAGCGCATGGTCATGGGGCCGATGTTCTCCGGCAATTCCGGCGTATTGAAGTAGCCCTTTTCGTGGTACTCTTTGTATTTGGCGGCCCGATCAACCCCCGAGGCTTCGCGGTACCGCTTCCAGCGGGCCCTGGCATCTTCAAAGTCGTAGGTGTACACCAGGCTTTCCACCAATTCGGTGGTTTTCGGTTCGAACTCGGCCACGGCCTTCTGGGACTCGGCAGTTATCTGAGCATCCAGCTCGTCCCAGATTTCCTTGATTTCGCCGGGCTTGATGATGCCGTCCTTGATGAACAGATCGCAGGCCTTCATGATACAATCATTGTTGGTATGCCAATCCTGATCGAGCGGGTCCATGTAGAATGACTGGTCATCGGACCCGGAGTGTGAGCCCTCTCGCGTGACCCGCACATTCATCAGCACCGGTCCCTTGCCCGAACGAGTATATTCCATTGCCTCGGCAACTTTGCCCAGCGAATCCTTGACGTCAGTACCGTCGACCTGCAGAATTTTCAACCCGAATCGCTGGTACCCCTCGTACGGTGTGGTCGGATCACCCTCGGGGAACTGTTCTTCCACGGACACCGAAATGGCCCAGCCACAATTGTAAATGGCGAAGATGGATCGGGTTTTGTAGAAAGCTGAATAAAACACGGCCCGACCAAACTCTGATTCCGAAGTCGAACCTTCACCAATCGCACAGACAGTAACGGCATCGGTAGGATACGCGCCACCGGGATAATGCGACAACTTGGAAATCGGCAGCGGATGGTTGATGGCCTCGGCCAGTCCGGCCGCTTCCAGTGCGTGCCCGCCGGTGGGCGAGGATTGCGGCAGGATAGCCAATTCCGGATACCCCGGGTGGGCCGGGATTTGCTGACCCTTGTTGGGTGCCTTCGGATCGCCGATCGCCTCCAGCATCTTCACTCTCAAGCTCGAACCGCGATGCAAATCAAACGCTTTGTTGCGGTAATATCCCACAAAGGGGTCAGTCGGCCGCATATTGTCCGCCAGGGCAACGTCGATCAGTTCCTTCCCACCGCAGCCGATGAAGAAGCGGTTGTAACCCTTTCTGAGCAGGAGCTTTTCCTCACGCTCGACCCGGCGAGCCTTGAGCATGGTCGTGAGCATGGCTCGCAATTCGGCGGGAGTTTTGCCCGCATATTCGTCAAGTGGCGTATCACTCTTACGGCGTTTCGGCAGCTTACCGTCGTAGCCCGCCACCTTGTTCATCAATGCAACGATTTCCAACTCGTTTCCTCCCTTGGGAAAACAGCCCTGTGGGTTGAGTTATTCGTTCCGGTCCATTTTTGCCTGTAACACAGAGTTTCGCAATTTGCTCCTGACAAATTGGAAAAAAATCGAACGACGGGCATCAGGCTCGATTACTCCCCCGTATTGCGCCCGCAGTCGACGACTGGCATCACGACATTTCGCTTGATGCCCCCAGTACAATATGTTAGTATTCTGGGCCTGACAAGAATATAATTCCATGCAAGGGAGCAATATATGAAGAAATCCAGGTCCGGAAAACGGCCCGTCGGAATCGGCACGGACGATCTGTTTCGACTGCGTCTGGCGACTTCTGTGGCAATCAGTCCCGACGAGACGCAGATGGCGTATACGGTAGAGCGGATGGACAAAACCGACAATACCTACTACACCAATGTCTTCATGTGCGACCTCCGCTCAGGAGAATCCCGACCCTTTACTTCCGGAAAACAGGCTGATCGACCGCCAGTCTGGTCTCACGACGGATCGCGACTGGCTTTTGTCTCCACCCGGGACAAAAAAACGGGTATTTATGTGATGCCGGTGGACGGCGGCGCCGAATCGCTGCTTCTGGAAATCGAGGGCAGTATATCCTCGCTGCAGTGGACACCCGACGATCAGGAACTTGTATTCGCACTCCAATATGCGGATTCTCACTTCATCACGGATGAAAAGAAAAAGAAAGAG